>NZ_JAPZSR010000016.1:0-22138 GCF_027531875.1 Microcystis sp. LE19-84.1B
AAATTATTAACAACTCATGCTTGTAAAGCTTGTATAGTAAGGCTTTGAGTTTTTGTTAGATTGATATTTATCAACTTTAGAGCATTGCTGGACAGAGAGGGAGCTTAGGGAATTTTCTACAGTGTAAGTTCGGAAGAACCAGGATTTTGTGGGAGAAATGTTTATCTTATTTAAAACTAAGAACTTGTTCTGGTGTTGTTGAATTGAGATATGAATGGTAATTGTGCATCGTATCCACAACGAACGCTTAGGACTAAGTTTGAAAAATTGCCTAGAGGACACTTAATACTTAAAATCAGCAACGCCATAAAAGCCATAAAATATGGGGGCTGAACAAGGTTCAACCCCTCAATATTTTTCTACTTGCGCCCCGGAACTGTATATTTAAAATTCATCGGGCCGGTATAACCAGAAACCTCCGCTAATTTCTCTAATCTTTGGGTTCCCGAATATTCTTGACCCTTAATAATCCAAGTGGGGAAACCTTTAATTCCGGCATCGCGACAAGCTTGGGGATTACCATTAACTCCTTGGGGATCGCATTCGATATAAACCCTTTCTTTTTTGAGGATTTCTACAGCTTCCTTACCAAATAACTGTTTTTGATCGTAACAGTGGGGACACCAAAAAGCCCCGTATTCTTTCGCCCCAATTGCTTTTAAATGTTTAGCCAGGGCGATTTCTGCTTTTCCCGAAACCGTGGTTACTTCCCAACCGTAGGGAGGTTTAGCAGCTGTCATTGGCCGGGTAATTTCTTCTTTGCCTCCTGCCACCGTCGGGGAATTTACTCCCGCATAAACCGCTAAAGTTCCCACCAAAGTAATCATCGCCACCACAACCATCGGCAGTATAATTTGTCCTAAACCTTCCCATTCGCGACCGACAATTGTGAGAATTAATAAAGTTAAAGCGAACAAAGCCGAAGTGATGCAGTAGGGACACAATTCTTTTAATTCCGTGGCTAGAATATACATTAGATAACCACTAAATACCGCCATCGCCGTCGCCCCCGCTAACAGCAATAACCAAGTATTATTTTCTAAACTTTTGCGGAGATTTTTCTGAATTTCCCCATTAATAAATAGAGGACTGAGGGCAAAAACCGCCATGGCAATATAGGCCAAAAAACCGAACAAACTCAAGGGCAGCCCGAAAACCGTAGCGTAGGGACTATTAAGAACACCAGTGCAACCAGCCCCATCACTAGCCCCGGCGGTACAGGCTGCAGTCCCTCCCGTCAGTTTGGTAATGGTTAAATAGCCGGTCAGAATCGCTCCCACGATCGAAACGCCCCCAATTAGAGGCCGGGAGTAGCGATGAATCCAAGGTACAGAACGACGACGCATAATATTATTTAGATTAAATTACAGCAGAATTCAGGAGTTAGGAGTCAGGAGGCAGAGCTAAATGTACTTTGTTGAAGGGAAAAATTCCCTAACGATATTGTGTTAATTAGGACGTTTTCAATTCCTAAAAACTCAGGATCGCACCACGGCCGATAACTATCCGCCATTCTAGCAAGGGGTTATGTGGACAGAGGCAAAGAAGGCAGAGAATTATTAATTTTTGCCTTTTGATCGTTGATCTGCCGGGCCGTTTCCACAAATTGCGACACCCGGATCGGATCCACCGGTTCAGTAATTTTGCCATGACGCTTGAGGGAACTAGCCACGATCACCCCATCGGCAGCCGGCAGCAACCGCCCGATATTGTCCAAATCAGCCCCGCTGCCGATAAAAACCGGTGTTCCCTTGGCCGCCGCCACTGCCAGTTCCAAATCCTCAAAACTAGGGGGGCTACCGGTGGACCAACCGGAGAGGATCACCCCGTCTGCTAGTCCCCGTTCGATCGTATCTTGCACTGCCGTAGTCAGATTAGGAGTTCCCAAGGGGCGGGCGTGTTTAACCAAAACATCCGCTAAAATTTTGACCTCAGACCCCAATTCGCGCCGATAACGCAAGAGTTCGTGTGCCTGACCCTCAATAATGCCCTGATCGGTAGCCATAACCCCCGTTAGCACATTAACCCGAATAAATTGGGCATTGACACAGGTAGCGATCGCTAAGGCACTATGGGCATCATTGCGGAGAACATTAAGACCAATCGGTAAGACCACCAGATTTTTAATGCGATCAACAATTAACGTCATGGCACTAACCACGGCGGGATCCACCTGTTGCTTAGTAAAGGGGGCATCAAAAAAATTCTCGATAATCAAACCATCAACACCACCAGCAGCCAAAGCCGTCGCCTCCTGTTCAGCCCGCTCGATCACCGTCTTGAGACTACCACCCCAACGGGGGGAAGTGGGCAGGGGGGCGAGATGAACTACGCCAATAATCGGGTTTTTTGTCTTGAAAGTTGCAATTAAGTTCACAGCGTCTACTACTCTTAGCGTCCCCAACCAGGCGCCGCTCACCCATTTTAACAGGGTGAAGGCCTACCCACGGTTCCACGGGGGGGAAATTATTTTAACTGCTAATGATTTTATCAAGTCCGGAATCCGTTAAAATGTCTTAACATTAGAGAAGTTTAGGATTTGGTTGATACTCGATCGCATGGGCAATAAGCCAACCATCGCCATCTCACACCTAGGCTGTGAGAAAAACCGGATCGACTCCGAGCATATGTTAGGACTGCTGGCCAAGGCCGGCTATCCCGTAGATAATGACGAGGAGTTGGCCGATTACGTTATCGTTAATACCTGTAGTTTCATTCAAGCAGCTAGAGAAGAATCCGTTCGCACCCTCGTGGAACTGGCGGAAGCTAATAAAAAAATTATTATCTCCGGCTGTATGGCCCAACATTTCCAAGATGAACTCCTGACGGAATTGCCGGAAGCCGTGGCCATTGTTGGCACGGGGGATTATCAGAAAATTGTCGAGATTGTCGAACGGGTAGAGACGGGAGAACGAGTCAAAGAAGTCAGCGCCGATCCCACTTTTATCGCCGATGAAAATCTGCCCCGTTATCGCACCACTACCGAGGGAGTCGCCTATCTGCGGGTGGCCGAAGGCTGCGACTATCGCTGTGCCTTCTGTATTATTCCCCAGCTGCGCGGTGATCAGCGATCGAGATCGATCGAGTCAATTGTGGCCGAAGCGCGACAATTGGCCAGCCAAGGGGTCAAAGAATTAATTCTCATTTCGCAAATAACCACCAATTATGGGTTAGACTTATATGGCGAACCCAAATTAGCGGAACTCTTGCGAGCGCTGGCAGAAGTCGATATACCTTGGATTCGCGTTCACTACGCTTACCCGACCGGGTTAACGCCAAAGGTTATCGAAGCGATCCGAGAGAGCCCGAATGTTTTACCCTATCTAGACTTGCCGCTACAGCATTCCCATCCCGACATCCTGCGGGCGATGAACCGTCCCTGGCAAGGACGAGTCAACGATGGCATTATCGAGCGGATCAAGCAAGCTATCCCGAACGCGGTTTTACGAACGACTTTTATCGTCGGTTTCCCCGGAGAAACCGAGGAACATTTCAGCCATCTGCTGGAATTTGTCAAGCGTCATGAGTTCGATCACGTCGGGGTGTTTACCTTCTCCGCCGAAGAAGGTACAGCCGCCTTTGACCTGCCCAATCCAGTGCCACAGGCAATTATGGACGAACGCCGCGAAAGGTTGATGTTAACTCAGCAACCAATCTCGGAGCGCAAAAATCAAGCTTATATCGGTCACACTGTCGATGTTCTCATCGAACAGGAAAACCCGCAAACAGGAGAATTAATCGGGCGTTCCGCTCGTTTTTCCCCGGAAGTGGATGGCTTGGTTTATGTGACAGGGGAGGCGATTCTAGGTGCGATCGTACCGGTCCGAATCACTGCGGCCGATACCTACGATCTCTACGGCGAAATAGTCTAATTTTTCGATTTTTCTAATTTAATTCCCACAAAACAACCCTTATGACCACTGGTTTCAACAATTTAGGTTTATCCGATAGCCGTCTTCAACACCTAGAAACGCTTGGATTCACCACCCCCACGGAAATTCAAACCAAAGCCATCCCTCTCCTTCTAGAAGGGCATGACATGGTAGGAATGTCGCAAACGGGAACCGGCAAAACCGCCGCCTATTCCCTGCCTTTACTGGAACGCATGGACACCAAAAATCCTAACGTTCAAGCTTTAATCCTCACCCCCACCCGGGAATTAGCCCAACAGGTGGCCAGCGCCATCAAAGATTTCTCTGATGACCGTCGTCTCTTTATCCTGACAGTCTGTGGTGGTCAATCCATGGAACGTCAGATCCGCAGTCTGGAAAAAGGTGTCCAGATTGTGGTCGGCACTCCCGGCCGGGTAATTGATCTGCTCGATCGCAAAAAACTCCATCTCGAATCCCTAAACTGGGTAGTCCTCGATGAAGCGGACGAAATGCTCAGTATGGGTTTTATCGATGATGTTAAGAAAATTCTGCAAGCATCCCCCTCCACCCGTCAAACCGCCTGTTTCTCGGCCACTATGCCCCGGGAAATCCGCGATTTAATCGCTAATTTCTTGAAATCTCCCATTTCTGTTACGGTTTCTCAAACCCAGGCCGCTCCTGCTAAAATCGAACAGAAAATTTATATGATCCCTCGCGGTTGGACGAAATTAAAAGTCCTGCAACCCCTGTTAGAGATCGAACCCCTAGAATCGGCGATTATTTTCGTCCGCACCAAGCAAACCGCGGCCGAATTAACCAGCAAACTGCAAGAAGCGGGGCAAACGGTGGATGAATACCACGGTAACTTAAGCCAAGTGCAACGGGAACGACTGGTGCAACGTTTCCGCGAGGGCAAAATTAAATTAGTGGTAGCCACGGATATCGCGGCCCGCGGTCTAGATGTGGAAAATCTCAGCCACGTTATTAACTATGATCTGCCAGATAATGCCGAAACCTATATTCACCGCATTGGCCGCACTGGCCGCGCCGGTAAAACGGGAACTGCTATATCTTTAGTAGAACCGATCGATCGGCGTTTATTACGTCAGATTGAACAGCGTTTGCGTCAACGTCTGGAATCTAGTCCCATTCCTAGTCGCACCGAAGTGGAAGCAAAACGCCTGGCCAAGCTGCAAAATCAGCTAAAAGAGGCTTTATCGGGGGAACGGATGGCTTCTTTCTTGCCTTTAGTGCGGGATTTAAGTGAAGAATACGATCCCCAAGCGATCGCGGCTGCTGCCCTGCAAATGATCTACGATCAAAATTGTCCCCAGTGGATGAAAACTGATTGGGAAGTTCCCGCAGCGACGAGCAGTAAACCGGTGATTAATAAAACTCCCCGCAGTGGTGGTAGTAAGTACCCCTCTAAGTCGAATAACCGTCCTTCCCTAGACAAAAAAATCGTCTTTCAAGAACGTTAATTTTTAGTTCTTGAATGGATAACTTTAAGAGTTGATAGACCGTTTTGGTTCTGTCAACTTTTTTTTGTCAGGTAATTTCCCAGTACGTCGTCGAAAGCATTCTACATAATTTTATAGCTAAACTTTTGATAATTGATTCTAATCAAGTATTTGGGCTTTGTTTGATATTTTTGCTGATAATTACTATATAATTGTCTTAAATGAATAAATTTGAACATTTAATATGTCGAGTTCGTCAGAACCTTATCGTGGGAGGGTACAAGCTCAAGGAGACGATATCCAGCAAGAGGGTGGATACAGTTGTTCTTGGGCAAGAAAAAATCCTGTTACTGCTAAAGAAGGATTATCATTTCTTGCTAATATTAAAGGGCAATGCGATGAATTTCAACGAGAGGAACGGAAACAAGCTTTTAGAAAAGCTGAACGCTTTGTTACAAATGCTCGTGAGCAAGGTGGTGTCACTCCAGAGGCACAACCGCACCCATTTCAGGATTCTAAACGTAAAACTAAAAACGCCCGTGTAGATATTGAAATTCGCAGTGGTCTTACCTTTATCCCTTCGCCCCAAACAGAATGACAACGATGCTTAGAAGAGTACAACAATTTTTAGACTCTGGCGATAGTGATAACGCTAGAGAAGAAATTGATAGAGCTTTCGGCAATCTGAGAAGGGTGGATAGTCATGTTAGAGAGTTTGCCGCTCTGTTGGCACTGGGATCGATCGAAGCTTCAGAAATCGGCTTAGGGGTATTGGGACGTAAGCTTCTACAGAATGACAGCGAGATTAACAATGAGGTTGTTTGGTTATTTATTGCGTCAATTTTATCTCGCAATAGTATTCTCCCTGATAGTCCATCTAGAATCAGCCTACTTGTTCTTACCGCTTCTGTCAATAGTTGGGAATTACCAATTTTTGCGCTTCTTGCCCCTGTCCTCGACGCTTTTTTTAAAGTTAGTCTTGCGGACGGAACCCCTTTAATTGCCGAACAAACTCTTGATTTTTTGGCCACTTGGGGAAGAATTTATGCGAAAGCACCTCATGTCAAAACGCAGCTTCAAGAACTTCAATCTCTTAGTAATAATCTATTAGAGCAAGTGGATGACTTAGAGTTAAAAGCTGAATGGTCAGAGGGAATTAATATATTTTTTGAAGAAGCCAGTGCAACCAAATATTCCGATAGTAATGTTTTTTCTGCTGGCAGAGACTTAATTAAAGAAATTTATAATACTCAAAGTTTACAGCGCGATACAGAAGATAAGAATTTGGCAGAGACAAAAGACAAGTTACTCCGATTAGTCACTTCGTCTCTTGCTACTATTTCAACAGTTCTTGATAGTCATGGAGTAATACTAAATCCGGTTATTAAAAACTGATTATTTATTTCCCCAACCCCCCCAACCCCCCCGACGTCGGGGGGGTTGCCTTTTGCCTGTTCTGATATGTAGCGCATACTCAACGGATTTAGTATTAACCCTATATACTTTTGACTTTTTTATACTGTTCCGTCACGGCGGCATTTAATAGATCATCTTTAAAATCTCTGATTAATTTAATTACTAAATTATAAATACTGATGTATTCTTCATAATCGATAGTTAAATACTTGCCATGAGCAATTTTATTTCTTTGGGTGAGAAGTTGTTCATCAATAGCTTTCTGCCGCAGTTGATAATCACTATCATCAATTCCTAGAATAGTACAGATATCAGTGAAAACTTCAAAATTGAGATTAGATTTGGTGTTAATAATATTTTCGTGGGGTATAAAAGCTCTATTTTCTAGGTTATCAAGTAAATTTTTGATCATCTCTTTTTGTAACTTAAATTTATTGGTTTTTATTAACTCATTTATAGATTTTCTAGAACTAAGGGCAACGAAACAGTAATCCAGTTCATGATAATTTAATTTTCTTAAGGAAACAAACTGCAAATAACATTCTGCTGCATATTTAATAAAACCTTCCCAATGGGCATAGAGAGTGGTTATTCCGGCTCTAATTAATACATCTTGCTCAGTTCCTTTTTGTCGAGGAATTTTAGTTTTTAAAATACTAAGTTCTCTGATTCGCCATGCCATATCTTCATCTAAGTTTTTCTGGAGAATTTCGATAGTTCTATTATCTTTACTCATTACTTTTTAAAATATTTTTTGCCAAATTCAATCATTTTGTGCATTCTAGTTCTAGCTCTCGATCCTGTACCGATGTTAGAAATAAAGTCAAATTCTGACCACATTTCCTGAATTTTTGTTTTTAGCAGTTCAATATCTTGAGCAGAGTAATCATCAATATTTTCTCGTAATCCTGTGGTGATCGCTTCATAAGCAGAATCGAGAAATTTCCCCTTGAATCTTGTTCCATCATATTTGGTAAAAGTATCTTCATTCGTCGCTTGATCAAGCAATAAAAACATTTTAGCGAATTTTTCTTGCTCTAACACACGATCAAAAGTGATGGAATTGCATAATTTTGTCAAATAGTCAGTCAAATATTCATTAACCTCTTTTTTGTTCAATGATGTTGGACCAAATGTGGGAGAAGACAGGGCAAAATATTTAAGAATTAGTTCCAAGTCGTAGCGTTCTTGTCTTAATCGCTCGGATAGGGAAATACAATTTTTAAAGTTCTCATTTTCTGCCAAGTCTTCTAACCACTTATATAGGCTTTTATCTAGCATAATCAAAAGACAATTACGCACCTCTTGATAAGATAAAAAAGAGCCACCGGTATTTAAACGATCAAAAACTTCAAACTTAGCATTTTTATCCGATTCTTTTTGGATAATCTGAACCTGTATTTTCGCTCTTTTGAAATCTATTTTTAGAGATGGGGGCAAATTATACTCTCCTTCCTCTGCACCTTCCCACATAACTCCGTTTAAGCTAGGTAATAAGTTAGTACCTTGAAGCACCAGTTTCGGTTTTTTCTTAGTTTCATCGTCCTCATCTCTTAAATCGCCAACAAATTCCAAAATTGTTGAAATCCTTTGTAATCCATCCACCAATTCCCAAACACTATCTTCTTCTCTCTGATAGACAAAAATAGAGGGAATAGGAATTCCTAGTAGTATCGATTCTATGAATCGGCTTTTTTGGGCTATTGTCCAACGAAAATATCTTTGAAAATCTGGATTAATTGTCATTTCTTTGTTATTATAAAGACTAATAATCTCTCCGATTGACATAGGATAGTTATCGGTACGAAATTCTTTAGTTTTTGCCTTAACTTCTTCTAATAAATTCATCTTATACCAGTTATCTTAATGGTGAAGTACACAGTTTTCGTTTTGGGGAGCCGGTCGTCAGGATTCGATACCAAATTAGGTTACACTTCATCTTTAGGAACAAAGCTGTAATTTTTCTGTACTCAGTATAATCTCTCTATTCTACTTTAATACCATCCGCCAATTTTAAAGTGAAACGCGTCAACCTCAAGAGTTGACAGAAAAAGGCTCATCCCCGCAATTGGCAAAAACATCAATTTTCAGGTGGCTAATCTGCAAAGACGCGATTTATGTCCCGATATTGCGGTGATGTTAGCTTGGATTGAACAGGCAAAAATCCTCACCAGAGAGTTAAAATAAGCCCTATTTACCAAAATTTTGGCATAAATTAACCAAAAGTACTGCCATTCCATCCCCAAAGATCACCTTTCGCCTCGGCAAATTCTAGATAAATGCGATTTTTCGGTATTCCTAAATAAGCCTCAATTTCTTGACAAAAATCACTACTCATGCTTTTAGTTTGAGCGGCGGAAATAGAACCAACACTTTTAATCTCCACATAACACACTGGCTCAAAAGTACCAGCAAAAGTCATTTTTATCCCCGATTCTAAAGCTGTCATCACATAGGATTCGGGTTTTCCCAGATGTTTAGCTAATTTAGCCGAAAGACTCTGCAAAAGTTGATTAACCGTCTCATCATCGAGGGAGGTGACAGAAGTTTGAATTTTAATTAGAGGCATAGGAAAAATCTCAGCAATATTTTTATATAATATAACAGTTTTGATATCGCTCTTCTGGGACTTTCGGAAATCCCTAACCGAATCTAGGTTCTAAAACCTTTGCTTGATAAGCGAATGCTAACTTTTTTTCTAATAAAAACTCAAATTTCGGGTTTCTGTTAGTTAGCGATAGCTTGAAGGCTTACCCCATAAGAGAGCTAGAGTTTAGAGACTGTAAGACTTTTGCCAGAGTCCTGAAAGAGCGATAGATACAATTATAGTCATTTCAATTAAGATTGAGAATATCAATGCCAGAGTCCATAAGAGTTTAACTGGTCTAGAGTGTATCAGACTTATCTGAAATGACTATAATTACACATATCTAACTACCTCTTGCATGAGTGCATGAGTTCCTATCCTCAGCCAGAAATTGATTTTGTCCGATTTTACTGTCCGGGATCTGTAGGGTTGATTCATGAATCAACCCTACCCCACCAGAAATTGATTTTGTCCGATTTTACTGTGCGGGGGGAATAACCTCTAAGGGAATACTTTCAGTTTCTCCATCTTTAGATGGATTGACATCGGGACTTTTTTCTGCATCTGGAGTTTTTTCCACCGCTTTGGTTTCCGGGGTGGGGGGATTTTCGGGGGGTACTTCTGGACTGGGGTTATTTTCTGGGATGGGAGTGAATTCCACTGGGGTTTCCTTTTCAGGAGACGGGGAAACTTCGGGGGAAGCTTCGCTATTGCGGGTAGTTTCCGTGGGAGTTTCTTCTATCTGGGGAGATTCTGGGGTAGTTGCGGGGGTAGTTGCGGGGGGGGATTCCGGGGTAGTTGCGGGGGTGTCTTCGCTGGTTTTTTCTTCTTCCCGGGGACAGGCTGCTGATTCTAAACCGAGATGACATCGGACTTCCTCCCGTCCCAAAGATACGGCAATTCCCGACACCGACATTAATAAGGCTAAGATGGCTAAGATATTCTTCATAAAATTAGACTTGATTCTACTCCTCGACATCACATTGTCTATTTTAGATAGGATCGAACTGATATTGAGAACCCTTTGGCCCCTCATTGCCGCGATTAGCACGCACCAGGGGAACTTGATTAAAAATCTTAAAATCCGTGGTGCTTCCCTGCAAGGTGATTCCTCGATTTAAAGTTTCGACTACAGTAGCACGGTCAGAACTTTTAGCGATCGCTTTTCCTAATACTTTCATGGTATCGTAGGCGGTAGCAGTACGCCAACTGACGCGACCGCGCCAACTTTTCAGCGCATCTTTGGCAAAAGGATCCGTTGCTTGGAAACTCCAAGGTACTGCTAAAACTAATCCGTCGATGCTATCTGCTCCTTGGATAAGGATATCGGGTGTATAAAGTTCATTTCCGCCTAATAAGAGCATTCCTGACGATTCTTGGGCAATAGCCACGGCTTGATCAATGCGATCGCCGTCTTTACTGAGGGCCAAAAATACCACCTTAGCGCCGGCTTGTTTGGCCTGATCTATGGCGGTTTTAGGGTTAAAATTGGCTTTGGTGGTGTCTATTTCCTTAACTATCTTGCCTCCCGGTTCTTTTATCGCTTTAGCAAAGGAATCCCTTAATTTTTGACTATAGGGACTATCGGAATTATAAAAAAGAACCACTGACGGAGACTTCTCTTGCTTACTAGCATAATTAGCCAAAGTTTTGGCCACTGCTTCCAGATAACTACCCAAAACTTCCTGAGATTTATCCTCAAGGGGAATAGTTTTCAGGGTTGATTTTCCCGTTTGACTAACACTGGTAGTCAGGGGAGAGAGAATCGCTAATCCTTCTTTTTCGTAACTTTCAATCGCTTTTTGACTAAAAGGATCGATTCCATGACCCATAACTGCCAAAACTTGACCGGATTGAATCAGATCATCGGCTATCGCTTTTGATTGTAACCCACCGCCATCATTAGCGATGACTATTTCCAAAGGATTACCCGGATTAGAATTATTAAACTCCTCTTGATACCTTGCCACACCTCGGAGAATTTCCTTGGCGCTGTTGGGGTCGTTAGCGATGGGGACAACGACGGCTATAGTATTTTGATTACCTTTTTGTCTAGCTTTGGCGTTATTGTAATAGATTTTGCCTTCCGGATCGTTTGCTTGGGGAGTGGCTGCCAGTTGGTAAGATGCGATCGCATTTGCCCAATCTTCCTTTTTAAAGGCCGCTGCGCCTTTTTCTTTGTTAGGAGTGGAATTAAGCAGTATTTTCTCCCCTTGGCTAAATAAATCGGGATTTTTAGCCGTATTACTCACAAAAGTTGCCTTGGGTTGCTTGTCTGGGGTTTCTTCCCCGACAACTTGAGGAGTATCGGGTTTGGGAATCAACATTTGCAATAGACTCCAACCCCCTAAACCTGCGGTTAAAGCGGTAATTATCAAAGCGAAGGGAAGTAACCAGTTAGATTTTTGACCGACTCTAGTTGTACCCCCTGGGGACACCACAACCGTGGTTTTAACCGTCGTTGTGACGGGATCCATCGCTTCCCTAGGTAGGCCACAGATAAGACAATCAGGAGTAGTGTTTTCGTAGGGTTCATGACCCCCCGCAATCGCTTGCGGATAAGTTTTACCATCTTTAGGAATACCGTCACATTGCCAGGTAGTCATAATCAGTTATCAGTTATCAGTGGGTAAGTTATCAGTTAACAGTTATCAGTTATCAGTTATCAGTGGGTGAGTTAACAGTTATCAGATGTGAGTTTTTAAGTGTGCAGTATTAAATAGAAGTTTCTTGCCATCTTTTCACTGTTTACTGTTTACTGTTTACTGGTCACTGTTTACTGATTACTGTTTGAGGACGTTGTCGTAAGCTTTGGAAATAGAGGCCACCGATAAGCACTAAAAAGAGGATATAAGCAACAATTTGACTGATATAGAGGTTTTGACGATAACCAAACAGAGATTTGAGGAGGAGTCCGGGGAAAGTGCGATCGCTCAAAATTTGGGAACCGTCCCAAACTTGAAAACCGAGAAGACAGGAAGAGGGGAGAGAAGGACAGAAATTGCGATAAAAAGGGTCAATTTCACTTAAAAGACTGATTCCTGCGTCGATATGTTTCAAAACACCGATGAGTAATCCCGCAACGATTAAGAGGAGGAAAGTCCCCATAATTTGGAAAAAGAGACGGATATTGATTTTTACTCCCCCTGCAAATAGGAGAATTCCCAACAAAGTCGCCAAACTTAACCCCGCTATCGCACCGAACGTTTGTATCTGCCAATCTTTTTGGAATTGGGCCAGGATAAAGAGGACAGTTTCAAATCCCTCCCGCAAGACAGCGATAAAAACGAGCAGAAAAATCGCTTTTCCTGCCCCATTTTCCGCTTTTAAACCTGCTTTTACCGCACTTTCTACCTCAGATTTCAAAGATTTGGCCTGTTGAGTCATCCAAATTAACATCCAACTCAACATCAAAACGGCAATCAGTCCAAAAGTGGCGGCCAATAATTCCTTAAGCATTGGTACATAAGGACTAGGAGAGGCATCCACTTGCAAAAGGATTCCCCCTAGCAAAACACCCACCAAAACACTAGCGACTACTCCCGCACCAATACCACGATATACCCATGAGTTAAGTTGCGATCGACCAGATTTTTGTAAACAAGCGAGGACAATTCCCACCACTAAAGCGGCCTCGAAACCTTCCCGGAGAGTGATAATAAAAGTGGGTAAAGCGGAACTGAGATTCATAAGCTAGTCGATAAACTCTAGCTTTGATCCTAGCTTAAGCAAAATCCCGCAGCATCTTGCGAATTTCCAGATTGTGTAATTCTTCTTGTCCGATCATACCGCGAGCGAATTCTTCCAGGTAAATACTGGCATCTTCGACGGTTTCTAGGAGTGCTTTGTACAAATCAAGGGATTTTTTCTCATGATTGAGGCTCTCACTCAAGATTGCTTTGATATTATGTTCATAGCTTTCTTCAATGGGGGCAATTTTTAAGCTAGGATGACCTTCTAAACCGGTGAGAATTTCCCCAACTTGTTGCGCGTGGGTGAGGGATTCCGTGGCCTGAGTCTGGAAAAATTGGACGATGGGGATGCGATGGGGACCTGTCACCATCAGGGAATAGTGGGTATAACGGACAACTCCCGCTAGTTCAAATTCCATGATTTCGTTCAGTTGTTCGATGGTTTTGTCTCTGTCTAGTTCTCGCATAGGATTCTCAATAATTTTTCTCTAATTGCAATTGTAGCTAATCCAGACTGGCTAAATGAATCTAAAAACCTTGTTGGCTAATATTTTTAGGCTTTTTTGCCATTAAAAAAGTGCCAGATATTGGAGCAACCGGGGGGACATTTTAGGCACTTTTTCCCTGAAAATGCCTAAAATCCCACACCCCACGAAAAACCCTTTCAGCAAACCCTAGGTGCTGCAAAAAGACTTTAGCTGGGGGAATAGCAACTCAAGAGGTCATTAAAGGTTTCATTTTGTCTTAAACCATCGAAAACAAAGTTATTACGCGCTAATTCGCCGCAAATATCTGGTTCTATGTCTAGAGCTTCCCGTAAACAGTTGATCGCTTTTTGTTGTTGACCGAGAGCGGCATAACAGCAGGCGGCATTATACCACGCATAGCGATCATCTTGATCGATTTTTAACGATTCTTCATAACAGGCGATCGCTTCTGTTAAACGCTGTAATTCCTGTAGGATCACACCCTGTTGATACCAGGACCAGTAATCTTGCGGTCGGATATCGAGGGCGGTACGATAATTAAATAAAGCCTCTTGGGGATTGCCCCAATCCCGGAAAGCGTCGCCACGACGATACCAGGCCCAATAATCTCGGGGTCGCGCTCCCAAGGCCAGATCATAGGAAGTGATAGCGCGTTCGTAGTTTTTGAGCAATCGATAGGCCTCCCCTTGCCGGTAGGCAGCCCAATAGTCCCCCGGACTATGACTTAGGGCCCGTTGAAAACAAGCGATCGCTTTTTCGTATTCCTTTAATTCCTGTAGATAAACACAACCTTGATCATACCAAGCCCAATAGTTATCATCCTTTACCTGTGCGGCGTTAGCGTAACTTTCAGCCGCTTCTTCATACATTCCCAAGTCTTCTAGTATCATACCCCTTTTGTACCATGCCCAATAATCATCTGGATAATATTCTAAGGCTTTTTCGTAGCTGATTAAGGCTCCAAAATAGTCCATTCTTTCTTTTAAAATATTGCCTTGGTCATACCAATCCCGATAGGTATCCGGACGGCATTCGAGCGCTCGATAGACAGTGAGTAGATAGGTCATAGTTATTAATCTTTAACGGAGGCAGGAGTCGGTCGTCAGGAGGCAGGAGAATTAAGAATGAGCATTAATTAGGGCTGGCTGAATAAATGTGAAATGTAGGCAAGGTAAGGGTTTTGTTGCTTTACGAGCGAAACAGGTGCCAGATTTTGAGAGAATCATGCTTCAAAACCTTGTGTCTTCATCGGCCCGCGTCCTGTAGGGGCGAAGCATTCGGGCAATAACCTATCGGTGAAACCGTAGATTTTCTATCCGAATGCTTCGCCCGTACTTTTTGCCGCAAACCCTAATTAGAGCCGTCAGTCTTATCAGTTATCAGTTATCAGTTATCAGTGGGGGTGTTCAGTGAGCAGTGGGGGAAACAGCGATCGCAATTGATCGCCATTCCTAGTTATACTTTTAGAACAGATTCAGATCCGTTAAAGCGCCGAGACTGCTAGAGGAGACTAACTTGGCGAATTTGCCGAGAATTCCCGTTTTATAGCGTGGGGGCCGCGGTTGCCAATGGTTACGACGACGGGTTAATTCTTCCTCCGATACATTTAACTGCAAGAGACGCTGACGAGCATCAATAGTGATTTGATCTCCTTCCTCGACCAGAGCAATTGTACCACCCACCGCCGCTTCTGGAGCAACGTGACCGACCACCATGCCATAGGTTCCCCCGGAAAAACGACCATCGGTAATTAATCCCACGGAATCCCCTAAACCGGCGCCGATAATTGCCGAAGTGGGGGCCAACATTTCCCGCATACCCGGTCCGCCTACTGGTCCCTCGTAACGGACAACCACCACATCCCCAGCTTGAATTTTTCCAGCTAAAATTGCCTCTAAACAGGTTTCTTCCGACTCAAACACCCGCGCAGGTCCGGTGATGACTGGAGTTTTCACGCCGCTAATTTTGGCTACGGCCCCCTCTGTGGCCAGATTTCCTTTTAAAATGGCTAAATGACCCTCTTTATAGACAGGATTGCTAAAAGGACGGATAACATCTTGGCCTGAGGGCGGTTGGTCGGGAATATCGGCTAAAATCTCAGCGATAGTCTGACCGCTAATGGTGAGAGCATCCCCGTGTAGTAAACCATTAACCAGGAGAATTTTCATCACTTGGGGAATACCACCAGCCTTATGCAGATCCACGGTAACGTAACGACCGGAGGGTTTAAGATCGCAGATAACCGGCACTCGCTGCCGGATAGTTTCAAAATCATCGATCGATAATTCTACTCCCATGGTGCGGGAAATGGCTAAAAGGTGCAGCACAGCGTTAGTGGAACCTCCCACGGCCATAATTACCGAAATCGCGTTTTCAAAGGCTTTACGGGTCAAAATTTGGCTAGGGAGAATCTGTTTTCTAATCGCCTCGACTAAAACCTTGGCCGATTCTTCGGTACTATCGGCTTTTTCCTCATCTTCGGCGGCCATGGTTGAGGAATAGGGTAAACTCATCCCCATGGCTTCAAAAATGGAAGACATGGTATTAGCAGTAAACATTCCACCACAGGAACCAGCACCGGGGCAAGCGTTGCGTTCAATCCCGATGAGGTCTTCTTCGCTGATTTTACCGGCGCTATACTGTCCCACGGCTTCAAAGGAACTGACCACGGTTAAATCGCAATCTTTGTAGCGCCCCGGTTTAATTGTGCCACCATAGACGAAAATAGCGGGAATATTCATCCGGGCCATGGCAATCATTGCCCCCGGCATATTTTTGTCACAACCCCCGATAGCGAGGACTCCATCGAGACTTTGACCATTACAGACGGTTTCAATGGAATCGGCGATTACTTCCCTAGAAACGAGAGAATATTTCATTCCTTCTGTTCCCATGGAAATCCCGTCACTAATGGTGATAGTCCCGAAAAGTTGCGGCATTCCCCCCGCTAATCTGGTGGCTGCTTCGGCACGCATTGCTAAATCATTAATTCCCATGTTACAGGGGGTAATGGTGCTAAATCCGTTAGCGATGCCGATGATTGGTTTGCTAAAATCCTCATCCCCAAAACCTACCGCTCTTAACATGGCCCGATTAGGACTGCGTTGGGTACCTTGGGTAACAATGCGACTTCTGTAGTTATCTGCCATAACTTTATCTTTCTCCAATGGCGGCTGACGGGTGCGATCGCGGCTCAAGTTCTCCAATCGCACCTTTATTTCTATTTTCTGACTTTTGGCCGCTCTGAGCAGGTTTTAGGACAGTCCATGTCTAAAGAAAATATAAAACTGTGGGATGATTCAGGGGACAGCTATCAGGAATTAGCAATATCGAGAGTTCCTGTTAATCCAGTGATTTCGACAATTGCGTCGGTGGCTGCATTAAATTCTCGACATTGGCTCCTAAAGTCAAATTAACCGAGGCTCGAATGGTATCGATTTCTGTGGTAAGGTTAATTTATCAGTGCGAAATCAGCCGCTATCAGGGTAGGAACAGTCAACAAACTGGCAAATTCAGCACCACTTCCTAAGCCAGCAGCACTACCATTTTGATTGTAGTAGATACTGCCACTGCTGGTACTGTAAACGATAAAAGCACTGCTAGTGGCGACTAAATCATCGTCAGCGACGCTGGCAAATTCAGCCGGTTGACTGAAGCCATTGCCGATGCTACTTTGTAAGGCAGTAAAGATGGCTTTACTTAATACTATTTTATCACTGCCCGAAGTGAAATCGCTGATGGCATCGATGCCTAAATTACTACTGTTGAAGATAAAATTATCGCTACCATTACCACCAGTAAGTAAATCATCGCCGGAACCACCAATTAAGCTATCGTTTCCGTTTTGACCGGTTAATTGATCGTTGCCACCACCACCAGTTAGAGTATTATTAAGGCTATTCCCAGTTAGTCGGTCATTACCGCTATCGCTAATAATATTTTCGATGGTGTTATTTGCCGAAAAAGTCAATTTTAGATTATTGGTGACGGCGGTTTGGACAGCAGTAGTCCCCAAGTTAACTCTTACTGCGGTATTTGTCCCAGTAAAGTCGAGGGTATCGATACCACCAGTGGTAGTTTCTTGGATGGTATCGCTTCCTAATGGGGTTGAAGCATTGAAACAGTAAATATCGTTACCATTAGCACCAGCGAGGATATTGTTACCGCTATTTCCAGTGATTTTATTGTCACCAGCGTTACCCGTACCATTAATATTATTACTGCCAATTAGTCTGAGGTTTTCGACATTATTGGGTAAGGTTCTAGTAATGCTGCTTTGTAGGGTGTCAGTAATAATTACTTGTCCAATTGCTTCGTCGGGATTGATGGTAGCATTAACCGCATTTGACAGGGTTACTGTAAAGGCTTCATCAGGTTCATTGAGGTTATCATTGAGGATGGGAATGCTAATAGTAGCAGTGGAAGTATTAGGTGCAATGGTGATAGTTCCTGTCTGGCTAGTGTAATCTACATTAGCGGTAGCATCAATGGCTGTAGTGGTATAGTTGACAGTAATTTGTTGTGTACTTGGATTATTTACAGTGACGGTGAGGATTGCATTACTATTTTGACCTTCCACCACGGTGATGTCATTGATGGAGAGTTGCGAGGTGACAGTGCTATCGTCATCATTAATCGTACCTTGTCCTTGATTATCGGTTATCGTAACATTACGGCCATTGGCTTGTAAGTTACTCAGATTGACGAAGAAAGTCTCGTTATTTTCAACTTTAGTATCGCCATTGACAGCAACAGTAATCGTCTTAGAAGTCTCCCCAACATTGAAGGTTAAGGGAGTAGTAGCAATCGCTGTATAATCATTATCTGCTGTCGTAGCGGTTCCATTGGCTGTAGCGTAATTGAGGGTGACAGATGTATCAACTGGATTGGAAAGGGTGACGGTAAAGACTGCATTGGTAGTCCCGCTATTTCCTTCGCTAACAGTTACGTCATTGATTGAAATAGAGGCACTGTCATCATTATTAATTGTTCCCGTCACTGGGGTGGTCGTACCTATTGTATAACCTGTCCCCGCAGCGAGGGTTAAAATAACAGTTTCGTTACTTTCAACTGTAGTATCAGCAGTGGGGTCAACGGTTACAGTCGCAGTCGCTGAACCAGCAGCAAAGGTGACTGTATTGGTAGTCCCTGTACGAGTGTAATCGGTATTAAGAGTAGCTGTTCCCCCGAGGGTGTAATTAACTGTTAAAGTATTTGTTGTTACTCCTGTACGAGTGAAGGTATAAACCAGATTTGTTGTCCCATCTTCGGTAACACTACTGGGAGAAACTGCAAGAGTGATACTAGGTAAATCATCATTGGTAATTGTCCCCGTCACTGGGGTGGTCGTACCTATTGTATAACCTGTCCCCGCAGCGAGGGTTAAAATAACAGTTTCGTTACTTTCTACTATTGTGTCAGCAGTGGGGTCAACGGTTACGGTAGCAGTCGCTGAACCAGCAGCAAAGGTGACACTGGTGGGAATAGAAGTGTAATCGGTTCCATTGGTTGCTGTCCCACTGATACTGTAGTTAACTGTTAAAGAATTAGTGGTTACTCCGGTGCGGGTGAAGGTATAAACCAGATTTGTTGTCCCATCTTCGGTAACACTACTAGGAGCAACCGCAAGAGTGATACTAGGTAAATCATCATTGGTAATTGTCCCCGTGGCTGCGTTAGGAGTACCTACGGTATAACCTGTCCCCGCAGCGAGGGTTAAAATAACAGTTTCATCACTTTCTACTGTTGTGTCAGCAGTGGGGTCAACGATTACCGTCGCAGTCGCTGAACCAGCAGCAAAGGTGACACTGGTGGGAATAGAAGCGTAATCGGTTCCATTGGTTGCTGTCCCACTAACTGTATAGTTAACAGTTAAAGCATCAGTGGTTACTCCGGTACGGGTGAAGGTATAGACTAAGTTAGTTGTCCCATCTTCTGTCACACTTGCGGGAGAAACTGCAAGGGTAATACTGGGAAGAGTAGGACTAGAAACATAGCTAAAATAACTAGCAGTTAGACTTAATGCTGTTTGATTACTGATATAAGCAATCAGTTCATCTGCTTCGTTTCCTGGTTTGTTGATGTAGAGATTAGTAATGGAACCAGAAACTGTTAAGAGATAGTCACTACTTGAACCGCGCAGCTGAATTATATCATCAGTAGTGTTAAAATCGGTGATTGTCGCGTAGTCGCTAGTACCTGCATTAGTTGTACTACCATCGTCGTAACCAATCCAAGTTAGATCACCAAGTATAAATTTATCACTTCCTGCTCCTCCTGTTAGGGTATCGATTTCCCCTCGCCCCGGTGAACTGCTGTTAGGATTAACTCCATTAATGATGTCATTTCCATCTCCACTCGCAATTGAATCATTTCCTGCGCCACCATTAAGAGTATCATTACCAGAAAAACCTACTAAGTTGTCGTTATAGATTGTTCCAGTGATGTTCAAATTCTCGATAAAGGAAAAGGAAAGAAAATATCCGCTGTCATAACTAGCATTAATCGAACGGATCACTCCATTAGAAGCATTGTCAATACCAGAGTTATTAGTGCCAATACTTGGGTCAATTAGATTAGTAAAATCTACAATTAATGTATCGGTTCCTCCATTGCCACTTACTGAACGGGGCGTATAAAAAGCCGAACTACCAAAAAAATCTGTACCGCTAATTAGCTTGATAGTATCGTTCCCACTTCCTGTAAAGATTACATCAATTTGCTCAAAATTCTTGACTTGAGTATTATTTGCCCCTTGTATATTGTTGGTACCAGCTAAAAAATTCAAATCAACAACTACATCAGTAGTGACATTGCTTAAATCAAGATGCAGAGTATCTGTACCAGCACCCCCATCTAAGTTATCTCCTACTCCACCCCGAATAAAATCATCTCCTGCACCACCATTAAGAGTATCATTACTAGCCGGACTTATCAGATTGTCGTTATAGATTGTTCCAGTAATGTTAAATTTTGCAATACCACTGAAGGTAATAAAATTTCCGCTCTCATAACTAGCATTTATCGAACTGATTAGACCACCATAATTGTTTGGATCATCATAAGTAAAGATATGCTGAATACCAGAGTTATTAGTGCCAATACTTGGGTCACTTAGATTAGTAAAATCTACAATTAATGTATTGATTCCTCCATTGCCACTAATTGAAGTGGCCCTATCGTAAGGTGAACTAAGCAATAAATCTGTACCACTAATTAGCTTGATAGTATCGTTCCCACTTCCTGTAAAGATTACATCAATTTGCTCAAAATTCTTGACTTGAGTATTATTTGCTCCTTGTATGTTAGTAGTGCCAGATAGAAAATTGAAATCAACAACTACATCAGTAGTGACATCACTTAAATCGAGACTCAGAGTATCTGTACCAGCACCCCCATCTAAATTATCTCCTACTCCACCCTTAATAGAATCATCCCCTGCACCACCATTAAGAGTATCGTTACCAGCCCGATCTATCAGATTGTCGTTATAGATCGTTCCAGTAATGTTAAAGTTCTCGATGCTGGAAAACGTCGTAAAGTTTTTATAACTGTTATTGATTGCCCAAATCTGACCATAATAGGAGCCATAGTAGTCTACAGTATAGATGTTCTGTATTCCATTATTATTAACGCCTATATCAGGGTCAATTAGATTAGTAAAGTCTACAATTAATGTATCTGTTCCGTTCCCACCATTAACCGTATCAATTCCTAGTCCTGGATTTATACTATCGCTCCCATCCCCTGTTGAGATGGAATCATTGAAGTTTGTGCCTTTAATCTGGAATCGCTCAGTATTACTATAGCTTACTTGGTCATAGCTACTGAAATTGTAAAATGCCTTAAAATATCCGCTTCCATTACCTGAATAATTGCTACTAATACCAGCATAACTATTACTGGAATAATCAATGATTAAAAGATCAGATCCTGCTCCACCATTTACAGTATCAAATCCTCGCAATGGACTAATAGTGTCGTCTCCAGATGTTCCGACAATATTATCATTCCCATTAGTCCCCGTAAAATTCGCCTGTTCTACTTGAATAATTTCCCCATTTACTATAATTGTTGTCTGGTCATTCTCTCCTCGTAAAGCGTCTAAGGTTGCCGCATCCAGACTATTACCTTGCACCAACTCTGCAAAAATTGCCCCCTCATCTCCCGCGCTATCCACCTGATTAACTTGAGCATCCACATAATGCCCAATTTCTTCTAAAATTACATTAACTATCGTTGCCGACGAGGCCGTATTTAAAAAAGATGCTGATAGATAAATCTTATTCTTACTACTGGAATATGCACCATTCGCCGTCCCCAAAACCTCATCACTGAGTACCTCAATCGGGGGAAGTTGACCAAAATTTCGACTTTGCCACTGTTGTCGTAATTGCGTCGCCTTAACCACATCATAACTTGTGCCAAAAGCGGTTTCTAAATTCGCCCAAAAACCATCAGATTGAGCGAAATTAAACAAAACATCGTCAACAGCAGGAATAATCGCCAAAAGAGAGAGAGTCATGACAGTAACAGCAAAAGTTTATTGCTAACAATTTTGGCACAACAAGCGCGAATTTTTCAAGACCTCTTTAACATAGATTAACATTTATTACAAGAAACC
>NZ_JAPZSR010000309.1:0-9792 GCF_027531875.1 Microcystis sp. LE19-84.1B
AATACAGTGAGTTCTTTTCTTCTTCCGTGAATTCTAGGTTAATCATGTTTTTAATGAGTGCTTTGCTTCTAATTATGACTCTTAAACTATATTATTGTCCTTGAGTAAAAAATGCAAGTTGTAGCCGTGCAAAGTATATCATCGAAACGGATTTGCGCGAAGTTCTAGCAGAAATGAATCAGAAGCTAGATACAATTTCTAAAGATGTGAATCAAGTACAGATTCGATTGGCTACTGTAGAAACCAAAGTTGATAATGTAGAGAAACGATTGGATTCAATGGATAAGCGATTCGATAAAATGGAATTACAGATAGAAAAGGTAGAAAGCAATCAGGGCAATCAGGTTTGGGCTTTGATTGGGATTTTGTTTACGGCGGTAGTGGCAACGTCTATCCGTTTTGTTTTAACAGCTTTACCCTAGATTTCAAAAGAAAACCTGATCGCGTTTTTAAGATTTAATCAACAAGAAAACAGCGATCACCGTTATCTCAAGTCATCTTCGGTCAGATCAGCATCTTTCAAAATACTCTTAAGAGTACCAATTGGTAAATCTTTATTGCCATGAACAGGAACGGATAAAATAACTTTCATTCCCTGTTTTGTATAAATATGATGACTACTACTAATGCGTTTTAACTGCCAACCATAACGTTCAATAATTTTACAAAGGGCTTGGCCAGAAATAGATTTCATAATGATAATTCGACTAGCTCTTTTTCTGCTTCAATTTCTGTTTCTTGGCTTGCAACTTCAAGCCATCCTTGAACCGCATCTTGCAACATTTCTAATAATTGTTCGTAGCTTTCTCCCCAGGTATGACAGCCTGGCAATGCAGGTACGGAACCGCACCAAATACCATCTTCTTGCCAGATTAGAGCTTTAATTTTCATGTTATTTTCAAAATATTTGCCTAATTTTACTATGATAATAGAAAAATACGATATGTGATCGCCCCTCCTCCTCATCAAAAAATGATCGCCTCTCCTCACTCAAGAAACGATCGCCCCTCCCCATCATCAAAAAAACGATCGCCCCTCCTCCTCCTCAAAAAGTGATCGCCTCTCCTCATTCCCCAAAAAAAGATCACCCCTCCTCATCACAAAAAGTGATCGCTACTTTCTTCTTCACCTCCCAAAAGTGATCGCACTACAAGATCGGTGATCGTACTAAATATTTATACCCAATTCATAGGATTTTTTGTAAATACGATTGGTCTCTTCCTTGATCGCTTTAAATTTTTGGTAGAAGGCTGAGAAGTTTAATTCTTTTTTGGAGAGGTCATAAAAAATCATCATTTCGATGTTGAGCATCTGACTATCGGTATCGATTTTTAAGCTTCTAAAGCCTATCGCTCGGTTACGATGTCTTTCTGGTTCTATTAAATCATTAACAGCATCTACTAAAGGTCCGCCAGCAGTAAATATCCCCACTAATCCTGTTAAGGCTCCAATGAGAAAGCTTCTTCTGCTTAGAGGGCTATTGCTGTTTTCATTCCTAGGGTTTCGAGCAAACCATAAAGCAGAAAATAGTGTTATTGTCAATCCTACTAAGATTCTCCAAAAACGATATTGTCTTTTGTTCTTGCTTGCTATCCTTGCTTCTTTTTCACAAATAATAGAAAGATTAGCTAGGCTTTCCCACTGCTGGGCTAGATCTTGTAGTAATTCATGTCTCCAGTTATCTTGCTCTACTAACTCTGGGAATAATGATTTTTCAAATATAATTGGGGATAGTTCTTTTTTTTGCTTATCTTCTTTAACATAATGGTCTTGTTTAACTTTATCTATAGCTTTATTTAGGTCAATTCTACGAGCAGTTATTTGCTCTTTAAACTTGGCAAAACTAAAATTATTTTGGTTATTTTGTTGAGTTATATTAGTTGTCATACATTCGTAAAAAGTCATGAAATATGATCGCCAATTTTATTAGCCAGAAAAAAGGCAATATTGTATTGTATCACCTCAACCCAAGCAACAGATCGGCGATCCAGCCAGATTCTCAATAGGATTACTTTAACTCAATTTCCCCTGGTCGCCAAGTCTTATCAAACCAAGGCTCAAGCGGGCCATAAAGTCGAAGAATCGTGTTCCAACCCGTTTCAGGAATCGTCTGCACCCAATTATTTTCCTTATGATTAAAAGCAAAAAAGCGCGTTAAGTAACTATTTTTTAAGTCAAGACGGCAATTAGCGATCGCCCCTCCTGATCAAAAAGCGATCACACCATGAGAAGAAAACCTGATCGCACTAAAGTCCAAAATAATCGCAAATCAGATAATTATTGTTAAGAAAACAATTTAGTCCGTTACATTTCATTAGCGTACCCTACACGATCACCGACTATACTAACCGGTTGCTTGTCGAGGGCAATTTCAAATAAAAATTCGGGGGCAAAGTCTGCTTTGTTTGGCCATTCTATTGTCCGACTATTTACATATACTTTTTGAAATAAGCTTTGATCTTTTAAGGGTTCAAAGATTTCTCCATACAATTCTTGTTCTAAATCTACAATCCCTTCTATTCCATTATTAAAAGTTAGCTTTAATTGATACTTATCCAGATATTCCACACAGATAACATGAAGAAATAGCTCCTTTTTAGGGAAGGGGATCGATTCTGTTAAGAGGTTTTCTTTGACGCGCATTTTCCCAGTTCTCCAATAGTTCAGATTGGTGTAGATCAAGCCACTCCCATATTAAATTTAGTCCTCTTTTGGGCATTTGACCACAAACTTCACCTGTGTGAATCATTATAACCGCTTCATAATCTTGATACTCGGCATGGATATGAGGCGGATTGTGATCGTTATAGTTCATGGTGATTTTTATTCCATAGAAGCTTGATAGAGTGGGCATGAGTAAGAATAGTAATCAAGGTTGCTTTCTAAAAGTTTGCCTTCTATTGTAAGCGATCGCCCCTCCTTCTCAAAAAACGATCGCCTCTTCTCATCCCCAAAAAGCGATCACACGATGAAAAGAGATTAATTTGTCTAAAAATTTGCTAGACTGGCGGCAATAACGGCTTATTTTAAAGGTGGTAAGTAAATGTGGTGGCAAAGTTCTCGATTAGACCGTATTGAAGCCAATATGGAGCGTATTGATGCAAGAATAGAACGTCTGGCGGAAATCAGTGAAGCAACGAATCGGCGTATTGATCGGTTTGTGGAGGCTACTGCTCAACAAATGGAAGACTCTAAGGCCCGTATTGACCAACTGCAAAAAGGGATGGAACAGCTTCAGCGTGCAGTTGGCTATTTTTTAAGTCAAGACGGCAGTTAGCGATCGCAATTCCCCCAAAAATGCTCTATACAGTGCTTAATGCTTTGATTTTCGCTATCTCTGTTTCTAAGTTGGGAAGTTTTTGATTATATTTTTGGGCTGTTTCTAACCATAAATCTTTTACCATCAGTAATTCTTGTAGGGTTTCTTCTAAGGTTTCACCCTGAGCCAAACAGCCAGATAGTGCTGGAATTTCAGCGACAAAACCGCCTTCTTCACAGGGATAAATAATAATTGGATAATTCATCTTTAGTTATCTCCGATAATTTCAAGGACTCGACGAATATAAACAGATTTTACTTTTTTATTATGAACAGGTATGACCAAAATAATATCATTTCTTTTTAAAATGTGATGGCTACCTGTAATTCGATCAAGGGAAAACCCTTCTAATTCTAGCAGTTGACAAATATCGTTGAATCTTGCGTTATTAGGACTATTCTTGAGTAGTTCTAGTAGTTTATCCCTTTTAGACACGAGTGAATACCATTCAACAATGAGCTTGAGCAGAAATCCATTTTAACCCAAAAGGAGAAACCTTTTAACAATACACTTGTTCTAACATAGCGGCAGTGAGAGATTTTTGTCCGTGATAATAGAGACGACGATTGAGACAACCGATCGATTTAACATAGGTAGATAGGGTTCCCAGATCATGGGAAATAATTAAAATAGTCATCCACTCATTCAATTCTTGCAACAGGGAAAAAATACTAGCACGCATTTGGGGATCGACACTGGCAGTGGGTTCATCTAAAATCAAGAGACGGGGTTCTACTGCTAAAGCGCGAGCGATATAAACCCGTTGGCGCTGTCCCCCCGAAAGTTCAGCAATCGATCTTTTTTTCAACGCTAACATTCCCACACTATCTAAAGCTTTATCTACCCTTACCTCATCTTTTTTACTATAGCCTTGCCAGAGTTTTTTGCTGCTCAATCTCCCCATTTTCACCACCTCACCCACAGTAATGGGAAATGAGCGATCGCATTCAACAAACTGCGGCACATAACCGACTAATTCCCGACCTTTTTCGACACTTTGCCCCAAAATACTGACTTCTCCCCGCCAAGGTTTAATTAATCCCAGTAAAACCTTAAGTAGGGTAGTTTTCCCTCCTCCATTCGGTCCGATAATTCCTAGAAAATCCAGTTCTTGAATAGTTAAATTAATATCTTCGAGGATGGGTTCCTGTTCGTAGCCGGCCCAGAGATTACTAATGGTAATGATCGTTGACATATACAAACAATTACTGATTTAAAACTGTGGCCATTTTTTGGGAAACTTGTCGCAGGTTTTCACTCCAATTTTCAGCAAAGGCACTAATAGGGATTACCTGTCCCCCAATTTCCCTCGCAATAGTTTCGGCAATTTTCTGGCTAAATTCTGGTTGAGTAAAAATAACTTTAATATTCTCTTTTTTTGCCTGTTGGATTAGTTGACTTAACTGGGCAGCACTGGGTTCATTGCCGTCGATTTCGATCGCAATCATCTCTAAACCGTAATCTTGGGCAAAATAGCCCCATTCAGGATGAAACACCAGAAACTTTTTGTTTTTAATCCCTGCCAAGTTTTGCCGAATTTCTTGATCTAATGCGTCTAACTCCTGACTGAATTTTTCCAAGTTAGCCCGATAGATAGCTTCCTGACCCGGATCGAGTTGTGCTAGGGTTTGGTAAATAGTCTCTGCTTGTGCTTTGACTCGTTTTGGGGATAACCAAATATGGGGATCTAGGGTGTTTTTTCCGGCTTGATGTTTTTCTTCCTTGCTGTGATCATGATCATGATTATGTTCTGCTGTCAAAGGGATTTTATCTACTCCTTGACTGGTATCGACGATTAACATCTGTTGGTTAACACTATTTAAGCGATCTTTCCAAGCATCTTCTAAAGATACACCGATTTTAAAGTAGGCTTGCGATTGGGCTGTGGTTTTTAATTGTTCGGGTTTTGGTTCATAGGTGTGGGGATCTGTGCCGGGTTGAATCATGGCATTAACACTGACTCTATCACCGCCGATGCGTTTGACGAAATATTCCTGCGGTACGATACTCACTGTCACCTGTAAGGGTGTCTTTGCTTCCTCTTCCTTGACCGAGGGACCACTACAAGCTGTTAAGCTGGCTATAGTCAGGGTTAAAGCGAACGCTGTTAACTGGAATTTTTTACCCATCGGAGTTAACTGAGTCTGATTATGATTCTCATCTTATCACAGTCGATGAGAATCGTTATCATTCTGAAAATATCTCTGTATAGATGTACTGACTTGGTTGGCAATTAAAAAATTTTCTCTTGCCAACCAACGCTTGACATGATATTATATAGATAATGGAAAATCCGTGCGCCTGCGACCCCCCTCTGGTCAAGTCAAATAAAGCCCAAAAAAATTAACCCCAAAAAGTAGTGGGTGAACTGAAAACTCACATCTGATAAGTAGGGAGGCACAATTATTTGTAGGATGGGTTAGCGGTAGCGTAACCCATGCGGGCGTTGGGTTTCATGCTTCAACCCAACCTACGATCATCTTGCTAAGACTGCATCGGAGTGCCAGAGTTGGGAGCAGGGAGAGGAAGCCTGAGCATTTGTACTAAAACTCCCAAGAGGCAGTGTAAATTCAGTAGAGCTTAACTAAAAACCGAGTGCCAATCACTAAAAAATGACTTTTGCCTCCGTTATTCGCAACATTGAAAAATCGCCCTTAACTGCTGAACTTATCCAAAAACTGGAGAAAAACGGCAATTTAACCCTAACTGGCCTTGCCCGCTTACCGAAAGGATTAATAAGCACAGCTTTCGCCCGTTGTCAAGGAAAAAATCTTTTAATTATTTGTGCCAATCTGGAAGAAGCGGCACGTTGGGCGGCACAATTAGAAGCGATGACGTGGAAAGGTGTTTTCTTTTATCCCACCTCGGAAGCTTGCCCCTACGAGACATTTAATCGGGAATCCGAGATGATTTGGGGACAGATGCAGGTATTATCGACAATCAGTCATCAAGATGCTGGAATGGCGATCGTTACCACCGAAAAAGCCCTGCAGCCCCATTTACCCCCTAGAGAGGTTTTCGAGCAGTATAGCGATAATTTTGAGGTAGGAAGGGTGATAGAAGCCAAAAACCTCGATCTAACCCTAGCTAGACTAGGATATGAACGGGTTTCACTGGTAGAAACCGAAGGGCAATGGAGTCGTCGCGGCGATATCGTTGATATTTTCCCAGTTTCGGCAGAATTACCGGTCAGGTTAGAATTTTTCGGCGATGAATTGGAAAAATTGCGAGAATTTGACCCTGCCACCCAAAGATCCCTCGATTCTATCCCCAATCTGCTTCTTACTCCCACTAGCTTCGCAGCGATGATTGTCCCTTCTCTCCCCCCGACAGTGGCCGATTATTTGGAGGCTGAAGAGCGAGAAAAATTGGCTAATGGCATTTATCCAGAGGGAATTGAGCGATTTTTAGGCTTGTCCTTCCCTCAACCTGCCTCTTTATTGGATTATCTCCCCGAAAATACTCTTATTGCCTTTGATGAACTGGAAAGCTGTCAAGCTAGAAGCGATCGCTGGATAGAATATATTGGGGAACGCTGGCAAGAGATAGAACCAGCTTTACCGAAAATTCACCGTTCTTTTGGCGAATCTCTGCAAATATCGCCCAAATTTCCCCATCTCTACCTCTCGGAAATAGACGATCACCTGTCCGAAAATAGCCTTAATCTCTCCAGTCGTCCGATTCCCACCAGTCCGGGGCAATTCGCCAAACTAGCGGAAATTTTACGGGGAAAAAGAGAGATTTATAGCGGTATTAAACTAAATAAGTACGCTACATGGTTAATATCTGCCCAACCCTCCCGCACAGTCTCGTTATTACAGGAACACGACTGTCCGGCCCAATTTATCCCCAATCCCCTCGATTTTGGGGCGATCGAGCGCTTAATCATTCAAAACACCGCTACAGCCCTAAAATACTCAGGATTAGCTGAATTAGAAGGTTTTATCCTACCCACCTATCGCATAGTCGTCGTTACTGATCGAGAGTTCTTCGGGCAACATCTTTTAAATACTGCCGGTTACGTCCGCAAACGTCGGCAAGCAGCCTCGGTACAGGTGGACGTGAACAAACTCCGTCCCCTCGACTTTGTAGTACATAAACACCATGGCATCGGACAGTTTATCAAACTAGAAAAGCAAGAAAGCACAATTAGCGGAATAGTGCAAGGTCGAGATTATCTAGTTATTAAATATGCCGATGGATTATTGCGGGTTCCTGCCGATTCTGTTGATAATCTCTCCCGTTATCGTCATACAGGTAATCAAGAGCCAGAATTACATAAAATCTCTGGCAAAGCGTGGGAAGCGACGAAAGCTCGCGTCAGGAAGTCAGTTAAGAAGTTAGCGGTTGATTTAATCAATATTTACGCCCAACGGTCCCAAAAATCGGGTTTTGCCTATCCGATGGATAATCCCTGGCAGCGGGAGTTAGAGGATTCCTTTCCCTACCAACCCACTGCTGATCAACTGAAAGCGATACAGGATGTGAAACGGGATTTAGAAAGCGATCGCCCGATGGATCGCTTAGTCTGTGGGGATGTGGGTTTTGGTAAGACAGAAGTGGCCATTCGTGCTATTTTTAAAGCTGTCACCACGGGTCATAAACAGGTGGCTTTATTAGCACCAACAACGATTTTAACCCAACAACATTATCACACCCTAAAAGAACGTTTTGCTCCCTATCCCATCAACGTGGGTTTATTAAATCGTTTTCGCACCAATTCCGAGAAAAAAGATATCGTCCAGCGCTTGAAAACGGGGGAATTGGATATAGTGGTGGGGACGCAGTTGTTATTGAGTAAAGCGGTGGAGTTTAAAGATTTAGGATTATTGGTAATTGATGAAGAACAGCGTTTTGGGGTCAACCAAAAGGAAAAAATTAAGGCTTTTAAAAGTAATATTGATGTGTTAACCTTGAGTGCGACACCGATTCCCCGGACTCTTTATATGTCCCTTTCTGGGGTGCGAGAAATGAGTTTAATTACCACACCTCCCCCCTCTCGTCGTCCCATTCAAACCCACCTTTCTAGTTATAATTCTGATGTGATTAGAACGGCAATTCGCAATGAATTGGATCGGGGGGGACAGATTTTTTATGTAGTACCCAGAATCGAGGGAATTGAAGAAAAAGCGGCAGCAATTCAAGGGATGATTCCTGGTGCTAGAATTGCCATCGGCCACGGTCGTATGGATGAGTCCGAATTAGAGACCACCATGTTAGCATTTAATAATGGGGAAGCGGATATCTTAGTCTGTACGACTATTGTGGAGTCGGGGTTAGATATTCCCAGAGTTAACACAATTATCATTGAAGATGCCCAAAAATTCGGTTTAGCGCAACTCTATCAACTGCGGGGACGGGTGGGGCGATCGGGAGTACAAGCGCACGCTTGGTTACTTTATCCGGCCAAGGCAGAACTAACAGAAACCGCTCGGGAAAGATTAAAGGCAATTCAAGAATTTACCCAGTTAGGATCGGGGTATCAATTAGCGACTAGGGATCTGGAAATTCGCGGTGCGGGTAACTTATTAGGTGCGGAACAATCGGGACAAATGGAAGCGATTGGTTTTGATCTATATATGGAAATGTTACAGGAAGCTTTGCGAGAAATTCAAGGTCAAGAAATTCCCCAAGTGGAGGATACCCAAATCGATCTGAAATTGACGGCATTTATTCCTAACGATTATATATCCGATCTGGAGCAGAAAATGGATGTCTATCGGTCGATCGCTACTGCCAATTCTCAGAAAGCTTTAGGACAAATTGCCGCGGATTTAGTGGATAGATACGGGGCAATTCCTGCACCGGTGGCACAATTATTTAAGGTAATCGAGTTAAAACATCTGGCTAAATCCCTCGGTTTTTCGCGAATTAAACCCGACGGAAAACAGCATATTATCCTAGAAACTCCTATGGAAGAACCAGCGTGGAAATTATTACAAGAACACCTACCCCAACATATACAATCACGCTTTGTTTATAGTCCCAAACAGGTGACGGTTAGGGGTTTAGGAACGGTAAAACCACCACAGCAGTTAGATAGTTTATTGGAGTGGTTAGCTAAGTGTAAAGATGGTTTACCGACGAGGAATTAGACTAAATCCTGTTTAAAAAGTATAGGAGACTGGGAATTATGAATTATCAATTATCAATTATGAAGTGGGGAGCAGGGGAGAAGATAATCACTAAAAGTAATCTCCTGTCTCAACCGGGAAATTACTTTTGCAAGACTACCTAAGTAGCTGGTTATAATTAGGGTCTGCTGAAAAAGTTTTTCCTAGGGGCAGGGTGTAGGGTGTAGGGTGTGGGGTGTGGGGTTTTACCGATTTTGAGGGGGTCAATTACCTAATTTTCAGGGAAAAAGTAGCTGAATTTCCCCCTGATCACTCCCATATCTGGTACTTTTGGATTTCAAAAAAGGCTAAAAGTCTTATCCAGCAAGGTTTTTAGATTTATTCAGCAGACCCTAATTA
>NZ_JAPZSR010000301.1:0-6849 GCF_027531875.1 Microcystis sp. LE19-84.1B
GGGGGGACTAAGGGGGGATCGAACCTAAAATCCATTTTAAATTTAATTATAACCAGCTACTTAAAATAAGCGATTTACTGTTAAGAACATCAATCGGGGACTTATTGAAAACTCTAATTTTTGACCAAGAGAAGTCAAAGACAACCCCCGACCTTTTAATTAGCATTGACTAAATCTTCTAGCACTCGTGAACCAAGGAAAAGGGAGACAACAGAAGAGCAAAAACCTGTACTCCCCCGCTCCCCCTCTCCCCTGCTCAAGAAGCTTCTCCCTGCCAAAAGTAGCTGGTTGCAATTAAATATAAAATGTGGGATGGGCATCTTGCCCGTCCACAGGCTGGAAGCCTGTTCCACTATCTAACAATTAAGCCCACTTACTCACTCTGGCTAATTCCTTTTAATAACTCAAGTCTTGCCTCTAAAATATCAGGTATTTGTAAACATTTTAATAATAAATCTACATCTAAGTCTGGTAAAAGTTCGCTGCGATAAATCTGCATATAACCCGATTCTTGCCAGTGGTATAAAAATAATTGATTATTTTGCCAAAACCAAACTTCAGGAATAGCAAAACGACTATATTTCTCTAGTTTATTCAGATTCCCACTGGTAACAATAATTTCAATTGCTAAATCAGGATAACTTTTTTTTTCTCCCAAATAGTAAGACTCATCAGGTTCAAAAGAAACATCTTTAGCTTCATCTCGCCGAGTCGCGCTACCAACAGGAAAAAATCTAATTCCTTTTTCAATAAAATAAACTTCTAACAAAAACCTTAAAATACTTTTAATTCCTTCGTGAGTTTCTCCTAATGTCATAAGTTCTATATTGCCGTCTAAATAGGTTATTCGCAAACCAGATGTATCTGCTAACCACATTTCTAAGCCCAGAAACTGCTGCCAACTGTAATGACTAGGTAAGAGCAAACGCTGTTCATCAATGACATTAGCTTTATCACTGAGATTGGATTTTTCAATTAGTTGGACATTCATATTTAAAGTTTCCCACCAAATGATAATGCTAATAAAATTTTAACACTCACCCCCAAAAATCTAAGTCTCGCCTTGTTCAAACCCCGATGCCGAAAAGCTCCGAACTGACTAGGATTGGGAGTCGATTCCTTGAAATCCCATTCCGCCCACCATGACTGGGGGGCGATCACATTACCATCATGAGAGACGGTAGCAGACTTTTTAGCATCTTATAATTTTAACAGATTTTGGACAAACTGCGAGATAGACAGGTTCATCTCCCTGAATCTAAATCTTCTAGCACTCGTGAGCCAAGGAAAAGGGAGACAACAGAAGAGCAAAAACCTGTACTCCCCCGCTCCCTCTCTCCCCTGCTCAAGAAGCTTCTCCCCGGGTTCCAGGTATCCGAAAGCCCTGAATTAACAAGGATTGTGCGTCAATTCATTGAGGCAAACCGTGCGCCCTGGCAAGGAGAAAAAGACTTTTGACATTTTTTGAGGTGAGTGTTAGAATTATGGGGACTACTCCGCGTCGTCGCCCGCAAAAGGAGTAAGTAAAAATATGAAAATATGGGAAGCAATCGCATTACCATCACGAGAGACGGTAGCGGTATTTTCCCGTTGGACAGGAGCAGCGTTGCGGGGTGTCAGTTTTTTAGTTTTCATGGGGTAATTCCTACCTAATTGTTATTGATTCCAGTAGTACTACCTTTTTTCTGCCGAGTCAATAGTTTTTCAGGGAATTTTTGTTAAGTTTTTGTTAAGCTTAGATCAGCACTTGTCAATATTTTTGTGAGAATTTTAACCTTTTGATCCAAGATTCAAATTCGTTGTAAGATGATATGTAATCAGAAAGTTATTCTCATTATTTCTTGAGGTCTAAAAAGATGACAAGAGTTGTTACTCTAGAAGATGCCTTAGAGATAGTCAAACAGCTTTCTCCTCTAGACAAAGTACGTCTAATTGAAAAAGTGACTCCTGATATTAAACAACAGTTAGCGGTTACTACCCATCAACCTCGTAAATCTTTGCGGGGATTATGGCGAGGTGCCAACATCAGTGATGCAGATATCGCTGATGTAAAACAACAGATAGGAGCTAACTTTCCTCGTGAGGATATTTGATGAGTGATGCAGTGACCGATACTCATGCTTTGATTTGGTATTGAGAGGATAGTCCACGCTTGAGTTCTGCGGCTAACCAAACATTTGAACAATGCGATCGCGGTGAAATTGTCATTTATATTCCAACTATCTGTTTAATAGAGATAATTTATCTGCAAGAAAAAGGACGTATTGCACCTGAACTAAAATCTCAATTAGATGCAGAGTTATTAGCTGGTAATAGTGGGTTTATCTTAGCTGATTTGACTGCCGAGGTTGTCAATGTTTTGGCGACCGTATTACGAACTGCCGTACCTGATTTACCTGACAGAATAATTGCCGCTACAGCCTTTCACCTTGGTTTACCGCTTATTAGTTGTGATAGGAGAATGCCTCTTACAGGTATCTCTTTAATTTGGTGATTTGCGATTAATTGAGTCAGTAAATTAGCTTTTAAACCGCGTCCATTGTGGGAACTGTAGTTTTTTGAAATACCTTCTAGGAATAAATCCCCCTTTTGAAGGGGGATTTAGGGGGATTACCCAATAGGAGATCTAAAAATTATAGGTTTCGAGTTAGACGGGGTTTAATTGAATTTTGTCAACAGTTTCCATAAAAATTTTTCCCTTGTATTCCAATTTTTTATCGTATGTCAGCTACTTTAAAATAATAGTAGATCATAGATCTAATGAGAAAACCTCAACCCGATAACCCTGGGGTAGTAAGCTATTGGCAGGGGTTCATCTCTCGAAACAAAGTTCTAGCACTCATCCCCAAAAATCTAAGTCTCGTTTAGGTAATACCTATCGGCAAGAGTGCCAGGTATCCGAAAGCCACTGACTAGGGTTGTACGTCAATTCCTTGAGGCAAACCGTGCGCCCTGGCAAGGAGAAAAAGACTTTTGACACTTTTTGAGGTTCGTGCTAGAATCAGGTGGATTACTCTGGGTCGTCTCCCGCAAAAGGTGTGTTGGTGCAGGCACAAGGCACTTGGCCGAATTTCTTGGGCGCAATCGCATTACCATCACGAGAGACGGTAGCGGTATTTTCCCGTTGCACAGGAGCAGCATTGCGGGGTGTCAGTTTTTTGGTTTTGATTATGGTAAGTCCTCCATAAATTGTTGTCGGTTCCAGTCTTACTACCTTTTTTCTGCCGAGTCAAGAGTTTTATTCTGAGTTTTTATCTATCTTTGTTATAGTTTTTTATCTATGTTTAATGTCATTACAGTTTTTCTGTTTAAATTTCCAGAAGAAAAAAACCACCAGATGCAAATACTGGGGAGCAGGGAAGAATGATACCCTTAGCTTGGTGCGATCACTTTCTTAATCAAGATCAAACATAGCATCTAAATCTCTATATCCACTAACTACTCTTGCGATTTCAATTCCGTTTTCAAGAGGAAAATAAAAGATTAGATAATCTTCTACAGGAAAACTTCGTAAACCCATAATCAATTCATTCCTGTTTTTTCCCATATTAGGAAAACTAGCTAAGATTTCAAATTTATCAAGAATCTTATCTAACAACTGATTGGCAGCTTGAATATTAGAATAAGCAATCCGAGCATTGATAATTTCTAAATCTTCTTTAGCCTTTGAAGATATTAAAATAACCGTCATAATTCAATATCCACTATCCTGAAGATTTGTGGCTTTTAATCTGTTAATAAATTCTCTACCATCAAAACTTTCTCCACGCCTTAACTCTTGCACACCAATCATGACTTCCTGTTTCAATTGCTCAAATCTTCCTCGATAAATTCTGTCTCTTTCTGCCAATAAACGCAATCCCTCTTGAATAACGGCTAAATCATCTTGATATTTGCCTGTTTTAATTTGTTGAGCAATCAAATTTTCTATTTCTGGTGTCAGTTGGATAGTGTTCATTGCTTCTCCATAATTACTTTTATATCATCCTAGCTGAGTATTATAGCGCAGACTTTTTAGCATCTTATAATTTCAACAGATTTTGGACAGACTGCGAGATAGACGGGTTCATCTCCCTGAATCTAAATCTTCTAGCACTGGTGAGCCAAGGAAAAGAAAAACAGCAGAAGAGCAAAAACCTGTACTCCCCCGCTTCCCCTCTCCCCGAGCAATGCTTCTTCACCGATGCCCGGTATCCGAAAGCCCGGAATTAACTAGGGTTGTGCGTCAATTCCTTGAGGCAAACCGTGCGCCCTGGCAAGGAGAAAAAGACTTTTGACACTTTTTGAGGTTCGTGCTAGAATCAGGGGGATTACTCTGGGTCGTCTCCCGCAAAAGGATCAAATCCCGCAAATCCAAAAAGATACGAAAATTTACTTAAAGAGGATGGGGCGATCGCATTACCATCACGAGAGACGGTAGCGGTATTTTCCCGTTGAACAGGAGCAGCATTGCGGGGTGTCAGTTTTTTGGTTTTCATTATGGTAAGTCCTCCATCAATTGTTGTCGGTTCCAGTCATACTACCTTTTTTCTGCCGAGTCAAGAGTTTTATTCTGAGTTTTTATCTATGTTTGTTATAGTTTTTTATCTATGTTTAATGTCATTACAGTTTTTCTGTTTAAATTTCCCGAAGAAAAAAAACACCAGATGCTACTGGGGTAGTAAGCTTTGCCCGACTTCATCACTTTCTATGTTCTAAAACTTTAGCAAAATCTCTTACTTCTCTTAATAAATTAGGGGGTAAAGTATTGATGATTTCTAAAACTTCGCCAATGATTAATTCTTGTTCTAGTTGAATATCAGCTTTTGCTAAAGTCAATAAAGCCAAAGTTTCCCCTTCATCATTGACAAACTCTACCTCATAAGCTTGTTGATCATTATAACAATGAACAACCGCTCCTTGAGTTCCCTTTTTTAAACCATGTTCTTGAATGTCATGGGTTAAAGTAATTACATCTAGCTCTTTGATCATAATTCTGGTTAACCTTTATTTTAAAAAAATGGTCGAGCAGTAACAAACCTTGGCGTATCTTTGCCTAAATCAATAATCCAGACTGTAAGAATAGTAACTGATTTATTTTTAGGAGTATTGATTGTTCCTATTACTATATATTTAGTACCATGTTCTGTAGTAATTACCTCAGTAACATCTTGATTTCTTACTATTTTTGACAATTCTTGTTCTAAAAACGTTACATTTTCTTCATTAAAACCGAGTTCACGAAAAAACTTAGCTTTTGATTTACCAACAGGGTGATTTTCTGAAAGTAAATAATCAATGAGTTTTTCAGGCTGAATAAAAGCATTTTCTCGATTAGTTAATGACAATTACTCTAAGTCCTCAAAATATTTACACTTTCCAGACTAGCAGTCCTTACCTTTCTTGTCAATAGTTTTTGAGTGAATTTTTGTTAAGTTTTTGTTAAGTTTAGATCAGCTTAAATTTACCCAATAAAACCCCCACCTGATGCTACTGGGGTAGTAAACTTAGCAGGGGTTCATCTATTCTGAATCTAAATCTTCTAGCACTCGTGAACCAAGGAAAAGGGAGACAGCAGAAGAGCAACAACCTGTACTCCCCTGCTCCCCCTCTCCCCTGCTCCCGGTGCTTCTCCACCCCCCGAAGCAATCTCTTAAAAGTTTTAATTGTTCTGATTAGTAATAAATTGATGAATAATCTCAACTCTTAGATTTAATTCCCGTGCAATTTGTTCTTCATTAAGTCCCAACCTAACCAGAAGGGGAATTGTTTCTAATTTCCCTTCAAGTTTTCCTTCAAGTTTCCCTTCAAGTTTTCCTTCAAGTTTTCCTTCAAGTTTTCCTTCAAGTTTCCCCTCTTCCTTAGCTTCTTGATAAAACTTGGTTTGTTTCCATTCCGTGAGATTAAACATGGCTTCTAGCTCCTGGCGACTTTTCTGCGGAAATTTGTAGATAATAATCTTCTCGATTAACTCGATAACATTTCGTTGAGTGTTAGGGTCAACAATCTGTTGGCGAGTTTGCTCAATTAAGGATTGAACCCGTTTTGGTGCTTTTTTCGTGCTGATGACGATAAACTGGAGGATACTTATCCCAAGAGATGGAGGGGATTCACCTTCGATTTCATCGAGATATATCCGTTGCATCTGCTCTAAGTTTAGCAAATTCTGGTAAGCGAGGGGAAACCCGGTGTCTAAGCGTCGCCTTCCCCAGATAATTACGGGACAGCAAGTGCGTTCAGGCTTATACTGCTTGAGATAGAGGAAAATTTGAGGGATGAATCGCCAATAAAAATCCTCGTCCTTTTGAAATTGAACTTCGACAAAGTAAAGCGGATAATCTGGGTGGTCTGCATCGGGAATAAATACCCCATCAAGTCGAAAAGCCAATTCTTTGATTTCGATTGACTTAAATTGATAATTTTGCGCCAGATTGGGAGATTCCCCCAGCAGTTGAAAGAGAAGTTCGGGAAAGACTTGAAATAAGGTATAAAAGATTTTATCAGTTTTCATTATTTGAGCAAATACGATTGAAGCTAACTGTACTACTTGTGGGGTTCCAAGTCAATAGTTTTTTTGGTGGATTTTTGTTAAGTTTTATCAAAATAATTTTAAAATAATTTTCTCAAGAAAAAAACTACCTTTCCTTGTTCTAATTGTTCTAATTCTTTAATTACTGTCATAACATCCTTTTCTTGATCTGATTTTTATGGCAACCAAGAGCGATCTAGTAAGTACCTAGGCAAAATTAATTACATACTCGCCTCCAAAATTGTCCAGCACTTTTTTAACGTAAGCGAGGAGGCTCTTTCGGTCTTTATAGGCACTAAATTCAATCCATTCATATTTTAAAAATCTCCATAATATTTCAA
>NZ_JAPZSR010000353.1:0-4519 GCF_027531875.1 Microcystis sp. LE19-84.1B
TGGTCTTGGCTGTCTATATTTTAACCAATAAATTGCTGTATTGCAAGCATAGTCAGCTTTTAAAGATAAATTATTGTTTTATTGGTCAGCAATAATTGTCTGTTTTTTCTTTAATTTTACATGACAAGTTCGGAAGAGCCAGATATCTCGATCCGTAAGCAATTGGACTAGATAGCGGGTTTTGCTGCGTTCAACGTATTCTAAGGCGCAATCTTTTTGATTGAGGTTGAGATAGGATTGAACTATGCCATGATAAACATCCATTGCATCGGAGAGAATTTCTTGTTGTCGTTGGGGGTTTGAGGCTTCGAGTCGAGTATTTTCTACTGCTTTGATCGCTAAATTGTAGCCTTTGATGGCGGTTTCCCAGTCTTTGATAAAGTTAGCAGTATGTCCTAAGTTTGCTCCTGTGGCTAAACAGTTTAGAGGAAAAGCAGTGGGGGTATATACTTCTAAAGACAGGTTGTAAGCTGTAATAGCTAACTCTAGATTATCTGCCCTTTCCCCAAGAATGCGATCTCGATAAGCATTCCCCAGATTATTTTGTGACTTTGCCCAATCTTCAGGAAAGGCATCACGAGTAGATACTTCTAAGGACTGGTTTAAAGCAGCGATAGCTAACTCTAGATTATCAGCCCTTTCCTCTCTGATGCGATCACTATAAGCGATTCCTAGATTATTTTGTGTCCTTGCCCGATCTTCAGGAAAAGCATCACGGGTATATACTTCCAAAGACAGTTTGTAAGCAACAATAGCCAACTCTAGATTATCTGCCCTTTCCCCAAGAATGCGATTTCGATAAGCTTCTCCTAGATTATTTTGTGTTTTTGCCCATTCATAAGGAAAAGCATCACGGGTATATACTTCTAAAGACAAATGATAAGCCGCTATCGCCGACTCTAGATTATTTATCTTTTCTCCTCTGATGCGATTACTATAAGCTATTCCCAGATTATTTTGTGTCCCTGCCCATTCATAAGGAAAGGCATCACGGGTATAAACTTCTAAAGACAGGTTATAAGCAACAATAGCTAACTCTAGATTATCTGCCCTTTCCTCTCTGATGCGATATAGATAAGCTAACCCAAGATTATTTTGTGTCCTTGCCCGATCTTCAGGAAAAGCATCACGGGTATATACTTCCAAAGACAGTTTGTAAGCAACAATAGCTAACTCCAGATTATCTGCCCTTTCCCCTCTGATGCGATAACTATAAGCTATCCCCAGATTATTTTGTGTCGTTGCCCATTCATAAGGAAAACTATCACGGGTATAAACTTCTAAAGATAGTTTATAAGCAACAATAGCTAACTCTAGATTATCTGCTCTTTCCCCTCTGATACGATTGCGATCACTATAAGCTAACCCAAGATTCTTTTGTGTCCTTGCCCATTGTTCAGGAAAGCTATTACGGGTTCTTAGTTCTAAATATAGGTTATAAGCTGTAATCGCTAACTCTAGGTTATCCGCCCTTTCCCCTCTGATGCGATATAAATAAGCATTCCCCAGATTATTTTGTGTCATTGCCCATTCATCAGGAAAGGCATCACGGGTATATACTTCTAAGACGGTCCGATAACCTGTAATAGCAATTTCCAGATTATTAGCCCGACTTTTCAAGGGAAACTGTGTAATATCAACACATAAATTTTGAATCACCCTGGCAATAACTGCCACATTTTCTGTCTTCTCTTGAGAAAACACATTTCTAGCGTATTGTTGCAACAGTTGGGCAAAAGTATCATCTAACAGATGTTGACGGCGTTGTAGGATAGGATAAACCATCGCAGGATCATTACTCTCATATTCTGCTCGTAATACTTCTGATAAAAACCCCTGATATTCCTCTATACTTCCCGCTCGATGGTTGAGAAACTGCCCCAACTGTTGCGCCATATTCCGTAACCAAGCAACAGGATTATTATATCCTTGTTCTTCTAAGCTTGTTGCATAGTTTTCCATCACCTGTAAAAATTGGGGATCAATCAATTCCTGATTTGCTTGCAGAATATTATTGAGTTCCTCATCATCAGCACAAGCGAGCAACTGTTCTATTAAATTAATATATGCTTGGGCGCGTTGTTCATTCATTGTCTGTACTGTGATTGATGTGATTATGTGATGGACTGTGATTTTTTTTCGATATACCAACCGTATAATATAATATAATAAACACTCATGATTGTCAAAGATAACCTAATCATAGTCCATCATTCAATCATTCTAATCATAGTTTAGACATTATTAAGGAGAAAGACTATGGACATCACCATTCATCTTAGCCAAGAACAAAGGGAAAAACTCGCCTACATCCAACAACATAGCGATCAGGATATCACTACCCTGCTCAATCAAGTTATTGAGCAACAATATACCAAACTACACCCGCGTAACTCAGATCCCCTTAAAGTGCTGAAAGAAAGCGGTTTTATTGGGTGTGGACAAGGTTCGCCCGATCTTTCTACTAATTATGACAAAAAATACTGAACTGCTTAAGGAAAGGTTTTGTAAATTTCTCGACGATGGGCAACTCTTTGACAGATAATCTTTTGATTTTTTTTGTCAAGGGTTAAGCCAACCCTATAATCTCCTATTCTAATTTTGTACTTATCTTTGTAGCCTTTCATTTTCTTTAAATACCCTAATTCATAAGGATTATCAACTTCTAATTCCTGAAAAACAATTAATCTAATACTAGATTGTATATCTTGAGGTAAAGAAGCTAATTCTTTTAAAAATCTTTTTGTATATTCAACTTTCCACATTGTTATTGTTGATTGATGCTAGGTATTTTAAGGCTTCTTCTTTGGAAAGAGTTGGATCATTTTCAACTTCTTCAATCAATTTTGCAAGTCCATAATCTTCAAGAATTTCTTCGATTTTTTCAAATTCAGCAATGGGAATCTGAACGGCAATCGTTTTTTGATTGTTGTCTAATACATAGTTTTTGCTGATTTCTAGCATTGATTCCTCCGTCAAGGTTATTTGTGTTTTCAGAAAACCATCATTGTCTTAACTATGATTTTTGTGATTATGTGATGGACTGTGATTTTTTCTAGAGAATCACCATATAATATAATTGGATACAATGAATATTCGTGATTGTCAAGGGCGATTGCTGCCAAATTTGTTTGATATATTCCAAGTTTCTGCCTTAGAACATATCAAACAAATTACTTTTCTGCACAAATAACTGTCATTACAGCAACTTCTTTGGCCAATTGATCTCCTATTTCATCTTCAACAACGTCCAGATCGTAATCCATTTGTAATCCCAGCCAAAATCGCGGTGACATATCAAAATAACGAGCTAACCGAAGAGCTATATCCGCCGTGATACACCGCTTTCCGTGAACGATTTCGTTAATACATTGTTCGGGAACTCCAAGAGCCAGAGCTATTTGATTCTGACTAAGGTTCATTGGCTTGATAAATTCCTCTAAAAGAACCTCACCGGGATGAATTGGCATTAGTTTATCTTCATTCATTATTTTACCTCAATGATAATAAACGATTTCTACGTCTAGAGCATCACCGTCTTGCCAGACAAAGCAAATTCGCCATTGATCGTTAACCCAAATGCTATATTGACCTTCCCTATCACCAACCAGACGTTCCAATCGATTTGCTGGTGGGACACGAAGATCTTGCAGGGTTTCCGCACGATTAAGCATCCGCAATTTTCGCAATGCCACTTGTTGGATATCTAATGGCAATTTACGCGAATGTTTACGTTCAAAAACTTTTTGAGCTTCTTTATCTTTAAAGTTTTGGATCACTCTCTAAACAATTTCTTATCCTAATTCTAAGTATATGACGTAAGGATGCTCCGATGGCAGAACTGGTTGGGGAACAGGCCAGACAGTGACTTCTGCGAATGCGTCTGGGGCCAAGATGACGCAACGACAAATGATCGCGGTAGCCTTCATGTTGGACATACTAACAACACCTTAGCCTGTTGTCAATGTCCCCAACAGTTAAAAACACCTCATATTCTTCTATATTTCTCGCTTGAGGGTTGAGATATTGCCCAAAGTTTTGTGTTAAATCAATCTGCATGGTTATTATTGTATCCTTATTATTTTAACCCTGTTGCATAGTTTTCCATCACCTGCAAAAATTGAGGGTCAATCAATTCCATATTAGCTTGCAGAATATTATTGAGTTCCTCATTATTAGTACAAGCGATCGCCTGTTCAATTAAATTAACATAAGCTTTGGCGCGTTGTTCATTCATTGTCTGTACTGTGATTGATGTGATTATGTGATGGACTGTGATTTTTTTTCGAGAGAATGACCATATGATATAATGATATAATATGATACAATAAATATTCGTGATTATCAAGGACAAAGGATAACCCAATCATAGTCCATTATTCAATCATTCTCAATCATAGTTTAGACATTGGATTGTCTAAAAACAACCCAATCATAGTCGCTCATTCAATCATTCTCATCATAGTTTAGACATTGGATTGTCTAAAAACAACCCAATCATAGTCGCTCATTCAATCAT
>NZ_JAPZSR010000030.1:0-2153 GCF_027531875.1 Microcystis sp. LE19-84.1B
GCAATCCTTTTAAGCCGTGAAGAAGTTGCTCAACGTGCAGAGAAACTGTACGAAAGCAGAATCCGCCAAGAGGTGGAAGTTGAAGAAAACATTGGCAAGATGGTCATCATTGACATTGAAACAGGTGACTACAAAGTTGATAAAAATGGCTTACACGCTGCTGACTTATTGAGCGAGAAACACCCCCATGCTCGGCTCTTTGGGATCAAAATTGGCTACAACGTTGCTGCCGCTTTTGGTGGGGGTATCAGGTCGCGTGTAGTTAAGTGATTTCAGGTATTGTGGCTAATGGACACCCGCTCATCACTATCCCATTTCGGATTCCAAATCGCGCTGACTTTCCGATTGAGTTTGTAGTAGATACAGGATTTACAGATGAGCTTTGTTTACCACCCGAAGCAGTAGCATTGCTGAATCTTCCTTTCAGGTACGATATGGGTGCGAATTTAGCAGACAACAGCCAAGTAATGCTGCCTCTTCACAAAGCAATTATTATCTGGAATGGTGAGGAGCGAGAAACTCGTGTATTTGCCACAGGAAGGCGACCTTTGGTTGGAACTGCTTTGTTAGATAGTCATGAGCTTGTGATCCAATTTACGGAAGGTGGGTTGGTAACAATTGACGAATTGTAGTTCTCAGCATTAGCGCAAACGCAGGCTAAGTCGTATCTGTAAAAACAAACATCAAAGGCAAGAAAGAAGTTCATCTGTCCTAAGATTTGCAGAAAAGGTTTTTAGATTTATCCAGCAAACCCTAATTAGCGATAAAATGGCTGTAATCTTCAAATTTGGCCTTTTATATGACTAATCGCTTGAGATAGCTGTAGGGTGCGTTCCCTATTGTGGCTCCTGCTGCTCCACTAATAGATTTTGGGGAACGCACCATGCACATCAATTGAAGCAGTGAGTCTAAATGCGATACCGAAAGCACTGGGTAGCACCCCTAGATGGGGTTGGAGGGATTGCTTTAGGGCGCTATACTGGTTTATAGGGTCTTCGAGATTAGGTCGAAGTCTATAGGGCAAAAAAATATAAGCTAGGAGATTACGTTGGGATGAAGTATTGTAAAGTTTCAATACAAATATAGTCAGATATAGTCAGGCATGGTAATATATAGACATGAAACTATCAGACTATGCAAAAAAAGCAGGAATAAGTTATCGAAGTCTATACTGATAGTTTCTTCTTTCAAAATAGTCCTAAAAGTCTTGCCCAGTAAGCATTTAACCTTACATAAGCAAGAATTATCACACAAAGTCGAGAAGAGCCCAACGCCTTACCATTAATCATGGATAAAGCGATAGATATTGAAGTAGTTAGAACTGAAGCACTAAGAAAGCTAGGCAGAAATATAGTTAATTTTTCAAAGATTGAAGATATTTTAAAGTATCTACTTTCAGTGACTCAGATCCAGGGATTATCAACATCAACTCGTAACCAGTTCGTTGACAATCATGAGAGATTTCGTAAGCACACATTAGGTAAACTGGTTCAGAAATTACATGACACTGTGCTAGTGGATGATATTCAGTCTGAAGCTCAACTAGACTCTTCTGAGTTAGGTATGTCTTTGTCATTTAAGGTTTCCTATAGTGACTCAGATTTCTTAACTGCTCAGAAACAGGCTCTCTCAATCATTGTGTTGGAACGAAACAAGTTGATTCATCAAGATTTAGCGCTACTCGATACTAGCTCTATAGAAGACTATTATAAGTTAATCAGTTTTTTAGATGAACAAAACCCTCGATTATTAGCTCATCTTGAAGAGCTTGGGTGGATGCTAACCTCATTTATAGAGGGACTAAAAGACCTTCAATCGTTCATTAAATCACCAGACTTTCACCAGTTTATACACTCTAGCCAATCCGATGCCTAACAAGCGCGTGTATAGGGAACGGCGGCAGACACGAAAAAAGACGGGAGCTTGGTAGCCCCGTCGTTTCAACACGGGGCGGAAAAGCGATGCGAGCGGATTTATCCGCCGTCCTAATGTCTGTCATGATGTGGGTCATTAATATCTGAACTTCCCCCATACATATATACCATAATAGCCGAAAACCCTTATCCATCAATGGATATAGCCCTTAACTTTTCTTAATGTACCCATGTAATTTGTAACATTTCTTAATGGACAAGAATTCTCTCCATTTGCTA
>NZ_JAPZSR010000112.1:0-16854 GCF_027531875.1 Microcystis sp. LE19-84.1B
ATTAACCCGCACTTCGGCGGTAAATTCCCTAGCGTGGGGCGGTCCGGTAACATCGATGATCGCATATTCTGGATTAGAGGCGAAATTAGCCAGCGCCCACTGTTGAAAGAGATTTTTAGCATCGATAAAAGATGGCGATTCCGATTGTTGAGAGACTAAATGAGAGGCTACAGGGATAAAAAGCCCGTGCAGATAGTTTTTAACCGCATTTAACCCCGAATCTAGATAATAAGCCCCAATTATCGCTTCAAAAGTGTCCGCTAATAGGGTAGGATTCGATCGCCCCCGATCTTTAATTGCCCCCTTACCCAAACGCATTAACTCCCCTAGACCGATTTCAATGCCCAATTGCGCTAATTGTTCTTCTTTGACCAAATTTGACCGCAAACGAGTTAATTCGGCCTCGTTCATGGCGGGATATTTTTGATACAATAGTTCGCCCACCAAAAAAGCCAAAATCGCATCGCCCAAAAATTCTAGGCGCTCGTTATTTTCCGTCAATTCGGACTGTTCATTAACATAGGAACGATGGGTTAAAGCTTGGGTGAGAAGGAGAGCATTTTGAAAAGGAGGCAAACAAGACATTACAGAAATGATCAAGTCAAGAGCATTTCTTATCTTAATCTGACCCCACCCCGAATAGATGAGACGAACGATCCTTTTTTTACTGTTTTTTCCGGCTAGTTTAGGCATAATCTCCCAAATCTTTTCACCAGAAAACCTATCCGCTGCTATTCTTGCCCTAGGTACCCTGGTGATGTGTATTGAACAGGCACGCATGGCAGCGGTGGACTTGGCAGAAATTGCCCAATTTCAGCAAAAAACCAGCGATCCTCGCCTCGATCGCTTTTTTATGGTCACAATTAGTACAATTGTTTTAGAATTATCGGGCTTTTATCTGGCTGCCCTCTGGATAGGATGGGGAGCTTTAATAGTTCTAGTCAGTCAAATTTGGTTTCATTGTTTAGCCAAAATTCAACTGCAGCCAAGCACAGAAAAAATCATTGACCATGGCATAGGGCCACGTTTACCCATCTTACTCGCTGACGGAATCGGCATAATCTTCGTGGCTTTCTGGTTAGCCAAAATCGCTCCCCTAATTATGGCCATGACTTTAACGACAATGTTATTAATCTACGGCTCTATTAAGTATCTTTTCAGAACTGGGGAGGGGGGAGAAAGGAAAATCCAGAGGCTGCAATCCCTATAAATGGGCGCTCAGAGACTCTGACGCAGTTTAAATTCAGTACAGCTTACCACAACCGACAGGGAGGCGAGTGGCACCAGCGGGTATTTTATCGAATAAAAAAGATATTTCAGGTTAAAAATGAAATAAAAAGCGTAAATAAGCTTAAATATGCTCTTTAATGCCTAATTATAGGCTTGTTTAAGTGATGACAAGCTAATTATCCTCTAGTCTTCGTTAAAAATTAATTAGTAATTATTCTCAATTATTTGAGGCGATTACTCTAGCTGCGATCCAAGATTCATGCTGAAAAGCCTTGATTGTCAAAGGCTGATCAGGCTAAAAATACTGAGGCATCAAAGGATACCGAGCAACTGTAACAATTCTTAACTTGACTTTATTGAGAATTATTCTAGACTAAGACTTAAAGCTTATTGCATATAATTATCAATAAGCTTGGTTCTATTTCCGTTAAAAGATGCCATGCAGACCTACGATAATCCTCAGATCGAATACGACTGGTGGGCAGGAAATGCCCGTTTTGCCGATAAATCAGGCTTATTTATCGTTGCTCACGTTGCTCAAGCTGCTTTAATCGCTTTTTGGGCAGGAGCCTTCACCTTATTTGAAATTTCCCAGTATCGCCCCGATATAGCCATGGCAGAACAGGGCTTAATTTTACTGCCGCACCTGGCCACTTTAGGCTTTGGAGTTGGAGAAAAGGGGCAAATCATTGATATCTATCCCTTTTTCGTGATTGGCTCAATTCATCTGATTTCTTCGGCAGTTTTGGGAGCAGGAGCCTTATTTCACCTGTTAAGAGTCCCAGAAACCCTGAAAGATTCCTCCGGTCCAGGGAAAAAATTCCATTTCGATTGGAGTGAACCCCGACAATTAGGAGTTATTCTCGGTCATCACCTGCTCTTTTTAGGTATAGCTGCATTATTGTTAGTGGCCAAAGCTATGTACTGGGGGGGATTATACGACGCAACTATCGGCGCTGTCCGAGTCGTTAGTGAACCAACCCTCGATCCTTGGGTTATCTATGGCTATCAAACCCACTTTGCTACTGTGGACAATCTCGAAGATTTAGTCGGTGGTCATATCTACGTCGGTTTAATGTTAATTGGGGGCGGTATCTGGCATATTATCGTTCCCCCGCTTAAATGGGCGAGAAATGTGCTGATTTTCTCTGGAGAAGCCATTTTATCCTATTCTTTGGGCGGAATTGCCCTAGCTGGTTTCGTGGCCGCCTATTTCTGTGGGGTAAATACCCTCGCTTATCCAGTCGAATTTTACGGGCCAATTTTAGAAGTGAAGTTAGGAATTGCTCCCTACTTTGCCGACACGGTGAAATTGCCCTTTGGAGTACATACGGCGCGCTGTTGGTTAGCTAATGCCCACTTTTTTCTCGCTTTCTTCTTTTTACAAGGTCATCTCTGGCACGCTTTACGCGCGATGGGTTTTGACTTTAAACGAGTAGAAAAAGCCTTAAATGCGATAGAAGCCTAGTTTTTTTGAGGAAAATTAGGATAAATTATCGATTTTCCTAATTTTCCCCGCTGATCAATCTTTCTAACTGTCCCTTATGCCTTACTGTACCTGTTGTAACACCAAATTGCTGCATCACATTGGACGCTCTCGCTCTTATTGGTACTGTAGTTCTTGCCGGCAGGAAATGCCAGTTTCAGAGGCCGAAAACTGTAATCAGGGGCTTTATTCCCTATCAAGGAGAATTAAGAGTTAAACTCACTTATTTCGCAACAAGGACAAATTTTATGGCAAAAATTGGCTTATTTTTTGGCACGCAAACCGGCAAAACCGAAACGGTGGCGGAAATGATTCAGAAAGAATTTGGAGGTGAGGCAATTGTAGAATTACACGATATCTCCTCCGCTTCTACCGAGGATTTTGCCCCCTACGATGCCCTGATTATCGGTTGTCCCACCTGGAATATCGGCGAATTACAAAGCGATTGGGAGGGTTTTTACGATGAATTGGATGACATTGATTTCGTCTCCAAAAAGGTCGCCTATTTCGGGATGGGGGATCAAATCGGTTATGCGGATAACTTTCAAGATGCTCTGGGGATACTGGAAGAAAAAATCGCCTCCCTGGGGGGTAAAACCGTCGGTTACTGGCCGACAGAAGGTTACGATTTTAACGAGTCGAAAGCCCTAAAAAATGGCAAATTTGTCGGTTTAGCCCTCGATGAAGACAACCAATCCGATTTAACTGAACAACGGATCAAAACCTGGGTCGCGGGACTTAAGGGCGAATTTGGCGTTTAGTTAGCTATCAATCAGTTATCAGTTATCAGTTATCAGTGAATAGTATTAAGTGGCTAGTTCGCAGCTTTCTTTTCACCGATTACTGATTACTGTTTACTGAAAAATCCCCTATATCCTTGATTATTATGTCTCGATTACCTGATGCAGTTTGGATTAATGTTAACCCCAGTTTTCGCCGTTTTGATCGCCCGGTGTTGGATTTTTTAGCCAGGGAAGTTGCGATCGCTGATTGGCAATACTGTCAATCTCTTGATCAGCCAGCTTCTCTTGATATTGCCTTGGTATTAATACAAGATTACCTGAAACAATGCGAGCGACCGCTGCATTTAGTCGGCCACGGCACGGGGGGATTAGTAGGATTACTGTATGCGCGTCGTTATCCGGAAAGGGTAAAATCCTTAACTTTGCTCTCTGTGGGAGTCTATCCGGCGATCGATTGGCAAGCTCATTATTATGTGCTATCAAAATTACTGCCTTGTTCTCGTCAAACTCTGCTCAATCAATCGGTTCACAATCTTTTTGGTCATCAATCCTGCGCTTTAACCCAAGAATATCGCTATCTCTTGGAAGAGGATTTATTATTGTCCCTTTCTCCCCATAATCTCTATCAGAATGCCCATTTCGCCCCGGGGACAGTTCCCGTACCCCTGTTAGTCTGTGGGGGAGATATCGATACGATTATCGATCAGCATTTGTTGCAGGGATGGCAACCCTGGTTAAAGTCAGGCGATCGCATTTGGAGTTGTCACAAAGGGCGTTATTTTTTCCACTATTCCCACCCCTACAGCGTCAGTCAAGAGATTTTTAGTTTCTGGCGATCTCTAGTTCCACAGGAATTTCTTTCTGAGCAAACTGTAATTATTCCTTAATTGACAAAAATCGAGATTTATGTTAAGGCTAATACCGCTCTTTTGTCCGATCGCAATCTGGATAACGCTGCTGTTCTTTTTTACTGCCCTTTTTCTTGCTGTTGCCCAAGGGCGCCGGCAGTTGCAAAAGCTGCATCGGATTCCCTGTAGTCGCTGTGTTTTTTGTACTGGAGATTATCGCTTGAAATGTGCGGTGCATCCAATGCGCGCTTTTTCGGAAGAGGCGCTCGATTGTCGGGATTTTGAGCGAGAAATTCAGGAAAATCAGAAAACGGGTTTCTTCAAGAAACCCGTTTTCTCAGTTTCTTTTCTCGTCATCATAACCTGGATTCTGGCTGTTAAGTCGAGAATATCGTCGGTAATCCCTGTTTTTAAAACGGGGAAACTTCCAGTTTGAGCGGTAAGCTATCAGCGTTGAGCTTGCCGCTAGAGGATTTGAGCGCATTTTTTCTCAGACATCAGCCCTCCTTTGCTAAAATGATAATCATTATCATTTTAACTAGCAATGGTCAATCAAATTAAGTCCCCCCGAGCAGAAAGCCCCTTTATCGAAGAAGATTCGCAAAAAATCGTAAAAATACGCCATACTTGCGCCCATATCTTAGCGATGGCTGTCCAAACTCTCTTTCCTGACACCAAAGTCGCTATTGGTCCCTGGACAGAAACGGGATTTTACTACGATTTTGATCGCCCAACACCCTTTACCCCCGAAGATTTGGAGAAAATAGCGGCAGAAATGGGGCGAATTATCGGGAAAAACCTGCCAATTATCCGAGAAGTGCTGGAAAGAAGCGAAATTACGGCAGAAATCGAGCGCCTTAATCAACCCTACAAAAAGTTAATTTTAGAGAGAATTCCCCCAGATGAAACCATTACCCGTTATTTTATCGGTAGTCCGGACGCAGGACGGAGCGATCGAGAACCCTCGTTAATTGATGGCGCTGTTTCTCCCCCAGAAGAATTTTGGTGGGATCTGTGTGCGGGACCCCATCTCAACTCGACGGGGGAAATTAACCCAGATGCTTTCGTCTTGGAGAGTGTAGCGGGTGCTTATTGGCAAGGAGATGAAAAACAGCCGCAATTACAGCGAATTTACGGCACAGCTTGGCAAACCCCCGCAGAATTACAAAATTATCTCCAACAAAAAGAAGAAGCGCAGCGACGAGATCATCGCAAATTGGGACAACAATTAAAATTATTTAGCATCCAAGAAGATGCCGGTGGCGGCTTAGTTTTTTGGCATCCCCGGGGTGCAACAATGCGTTATTTAATCGAAGATTATTGGCGCCAAGCTCATTTAGAAGCGGGTTATCAATTTCTTTATACTCCCCATCTAGCTAATTTAGATCTGTGGAAAACTTCTGGACATTGGGACTTTTATCGCGACAATATGTTTGAGGCGATCGAGTTAGAACAGCAAAGCTATCAAATTAAGCCAATGAATTGTCCTTTTCATGTTTTAACCTATCAAAATGACCTGCATTCCTATCGAGAATTTCCCCTCAGATGGGCAGAATTAGGCACAGTTTATCGTTACGAGCGATCAGGGGTTTTACACGGATTAATGCGGGTAAGAGGTTTTACTCAAGATGATGCTCATATTTTCTGTTTACCAGAACAAATTGCCGCAGAGATTCTAGGAGTTTTGAACTTAACCGAGAAAATTCTCTCCGATTTTGGCTTTACTAATTATCAGATAAATTTATCGACTCGTCCCAGTAAATCCGTGGGTAGCGATAGTGTTTGGGAATTGGCAACAGCGGCTTTAATTGAGGCCTTAAATGCTAAAAAGTGGGATTATATTGAGGATCAGGGAGGTGGGGCTTTTTATGGTCCGAAAATTGATATAAAAATTCAAGATGCGATCGGTAGAATGTGGCAATGTTCCACGATTCAGGTCGATTTTAACTTGCCAGAACGCTTTGATATGCAATATGTCGCTAGGGATGGTACTCGGGAAAGACCGATTATGATTCATCGAGCTATTTTTGGCTCTTTGGAAAGATTTTTTGGTATTTTAATCGAGAATTATGCAGGAGATTTTCCTCTCTGGTTAGCACCTATTCAAGTCCGTTTATTACCCGTTAGTGATGAACAGCAGCATTATGCTTTAGAGGTAGCAATGCAGTTAAAACAAGCTGGTTATCGAGTGGAAATCGATAAAAGTGGTGAGCGTTTAGGCAAACAAATTCGTACAGGAGAACTGGAAAAAATCCCTGTCTTAGCTGTGATTGGAAAACGAGAAGTTAGCAGTAAAACTCTAAGTGTTCGCACTCGACAAGGGGGTGATTTAGGTTTGATGACGCTGGCAGATTTATTAGAAAAAATGCAAACGGCGATCCTATCTAAAACTAATCTCTGAAGCTTTTGTATAAACCAGCAATTAGTGGATATCGATCCCCTCCAAGCGAATTTAACAGGGTTGAGAAAAGCCTATTTTCTGCCAATTAATTAACTTAAAAGTGGGTTAGCTGCCATGAGTTCTTTGATAATTCCTCTCTCCGATTCCCTCCCTTGCTTACCAAAATCGGGAATGCCTGTGACGATTATTACTGGTTTTTTGGGTAGTGGAAAAACTACCTTACTAAATCATATTCTTGACAATAAAGAAGGGTTAAAAGTTGCCGTATTAGTTAATGAGTTTGGGGATATTAATATTGATTCTCAATTGCTTGTTTCCATCGATGAAGATATGGTAGAATTGAGTAATGGCTGTATTTGTTGTACGATTAATGATAGTTTAATTGAGACAGTCTATCAGGTCTTAGAAAAGGAAATTCCCGTGGACTATCTAATCATTGAAACCACAGGATTAGCCGATCCTTTGCCAATTATCCTCACTTTTTTAGCCACGGAATTAAAATATCTGACTCGCTTAGATTCTATTATTACCCTCGTGGATTCTGAAACCTTTACTGCCGATCATTTTGATAGTAATATTGCCCTTAGTCAAATTCGTTATGGTGACGTGGTAATTCTCAATAAAATAGATCGAGTCACTGGCAAAAAATTAGATGATTTAGAAAGGTTTATTTTTCGGGAAAAAGAGGGTATAAGACTCCTAAAAAGTAGTTATGGTCAGGTTCCTTTGGGTTTATTGTTAGATCTAGGTTTAACTAAAGAAGAATTATATAAAGTTCAGTTGAGAGACTTTCAAAAAAATCGCCCAATCTCCAGTGATAATCAATCTCCTGAAGACTTTAATTTTGTCTCCTTTGTTAGCGATAAACCATTTAATCTAGATAAATTTGAACCTTTTCTCACGGAAAAAATGCCGATAAATGTTTTTCGAGCTAAAGGGATTCTCTGGTTTCAACAAAGCGATTTAAAACATATTTTTCAATTAAGTGGACAGCGTTACGATCTGCAAGCAGTAGAATGGGACACTGTACCCAACAATCAATTAGTTTTTATCGGCAGAAATTTGAATAAAGAGGAAATTGTGACACAACTAAACGAATGCTTGGCTAGTTCGCAAAAATTTCAAAAGTACAAACTATGAATAGACCTCTTGCAGAAATCAAAAATCGTTTTTAGGGTTAGGAGTCAGTAGTCAGGAAAATTAAGAATGAATAATAATCAATTAAATGGTCTATTTACAGATTTTATGCCATTTAATCCTTATTTTTGCGGTGATCGATTAAGGGAGAAAACGGGTTTCTTGAAGAAACCCGTTTTCTTGTTGAAAAAATTATCCCGAAAGCGATCGATTAAGGGAACAATTAAAAACGAGGGGAATTATCTTAGTTGATTTACCCGATGGACAAAGCCAATGCTATCCTAGAGAAAAGAGCCATAACCATGATTAATATCTCAAGAGACCGCCAATTTTTCCCCAAATAACCTTACTAAGTCGAGAGGATTGGTTAAGGAAGATTACTTGCCCCAATCTCACTTATGCTAGAATGATTATCATTACCACAGTAGAGAAGGAGCAAAATGATTATCGTGGTGACGGGGGGTATAGCTGCGGGAAAAACCCATTGGATTCGCCAACAAATCGCTCAGAGCAAGCAGCCAAGTCTATATTTTAGTCCCCAGACGGAAACTTTTCCCATTGATCATCTCACTTTAGAGAGTGACTTTCCCCAGTTGTCCTCTATTTCTAGGGAAGAAGAAGACCGTTTAGGCAGTTTATCCGTCGAAAACACGGTCTATATGGAAGTGCCGTGGCATTTAGACACGCAATCCCTCGAAAGCTTTCTAAAACCCCTCAATTGTCATCGGGTAGCGATTACGTCTCCAGACGAAGAAATCCCCGAAGGACAAGTTCCCGTCGATGAAATTGTCATCAGTCCGGTCAAAACGACAATAAAAGGTGATCAATGGTTAAAAAAACGAGAAATACAGATTTATAGAGCCGTTTTAACGGGAGAAATCCTCGATTTTTCCAGTTTAACTACCTTTTGGACAGAATTAACCCAAGGGGCCTATGGGGAAGTGCTGCGGGTTAAAAGTATCTTCGATATCATCGATGGTCAGTGTATTTATGGGGAATTTATGGATGAATGGCCAGAAAAAGACTTTCAAAGTTTAAATTTACCCTTAAATCTCGATGGGAGACCGAATCGCTTTAGTGGGATTGAAATCGTCGGTCGCAATCTCGATAAACCGACAATTGCCGATACCCTGAGTGATTGTTGTCTGTCCGATGAGGCACTTTTTTATTATCAACAACAATTTCAAGAATCTTTAGAGCCAGAAATGGAGTTAATCTGATGAAAATAGCCGTTTTATCCTGTATTCATGGCAATATGCCCGCTTTTAACGCTGTTTTGCAAGATTTAGACCAACAGGGTTGTCAAGAAATCTACTGTTTAGGGGATTTAGTCGGGTATGGACCCCATCCTAACCAAGTGGTGGAAAAAATCCGTCAACTGGGGATTACTACAGTACAAGGGTGTTGGGATGAGGATATCGTTGAGGGATTAAATGCCTGTGAATGCAGTTATCCGTCGCTTTTAGCAGAAAAACGCGGTAGATTAGCTCATGAGTGGACAAATCAAATAATCACCCCAGAAAACCGTAATTATTTGTCAAAACTGCCCGAAATTTTTAAGCTAGATCACCTCTGTTTTGTCCATGGTAGTCCCCAAAGTAACCATGAGTACCTTTTAGCCGAAATGGACGCTTTTACGGCTTTAGAACGGGTTTTATCGGTAGATACAGAGGTTTTATTCTGTGGACATACCCATATCCCCTACATTCGCACTCTCGACGCGGGAAGCTTGCAAATAAAAGTGTATCAACCCGATGGGGAACAGTCGCGGCAATTTACCACACCAGTTAAACGTATCATCAACGTGGGATCGGTGGGAGAACCGCGTCACGGTCGTCCAAATGCCACCTATGTGATTTACGATCGAGAAACGGCAGCGGTACAACTGCGAGAAGTGGCCTATAACTATCAGGAAACCTGTCAGGCTATTTTAGCATCGGGTTTACCTCCTATTTTCGCTTGGCGATTGGCTAAGGGTCTAGAATATGCGGAAAAAGCCGATGATCCGACTCATGTTTGCGAACGTTAATTTGTGATAAATCAAGAAATTATGTGGGCAATTTTAAGCGGTATTCAAGGCAATTTACCAGCCTATCAAGCGGTCTTGGAAGATATTCAGCAACGGTCAGTTACTGTAGAAAATTTATATATTTTAGGAGATTTTATCGGTGTTAATCCCGATAGTGAAATGCTGGTAGAACAAATACGTTATCCCACTAAAAATAACTTATATCCACAGGTTTGTCGGGGATGGTGGGAAGAACAATGTCTAATTTTACACAGTTTAGGAGCAACAGGAGAACCGAAGGAATTAATCGATAAACATGGAATTGATAGTACTAAACAACTCTGGGATGCAGTTTCTTTAGAAACGGTGCAATGGTTACGAAATCTCGATTTTGGTTTTGTCGAGTTGGATTGTTTATTAATTCATGGCAGTAGTGTCAGTGTTAGTGAAGAATTAACCCCCGATACTCCCCCATGGCAAATTTTAGATCGACTGCAACGGGTGGGAGTTAATAATCTATTTTGTGGTCGTGCGGGAAAAGTTTTTGATTATTCTTTACAGTCCGCTAATTTAACCAGCACTGTTACTACTTTAGATAAACGGCAACCAAGTCAAACTTTGACGATTCAAGATAAGCGTTTAATTGGGGTTGGTAGCGTTGGTAAAGAATTAAATAAAGCAGTTTACACTCTCTATAATCCCAGTAATAATTGCGTGGAGTTTAGAACCGTACCTTATTAATCTTTCAGAGATTAATTAAATATTAAAGATTAATTTAAGTAGGTAGGCGTTAAAAATTATCAAACACCCCCCTTATCAAGGGGGGATTTATCTTCAATTTAATTAGGGTTTGCTGAAAAAGTACGGGCGAAGCATTCGGATAGAAAATCTACGGTTTCACCGATAGGTTATTGCCCGAATGCTTCGCCCCTACAGGACGCGGGCCGATGAAGACGCAAGGTTTGGAACCACAATTCTCTCAAAATCTTGCACCTGTGGGAGCGAGAAAAGCCACAAAAACCTTATACCATTTTTCTTTATTCGCGTCACAACGAATGAAGGTTTGGCAAGCATTCGAGCGTGGATGTCTGTCATGGATTTAGAAATTTGGTATTACCTTGCCTACATTTCACATTTATTCAGCAAGCCCTAATTATAACCAGCTACATAACTGAGGTAAGAGACTCTTGCTGACTTGGTTGCAGATGGGATTGAGCGCGAACAGCGCGGAACATCCCAAAACGACATAAACCCGTGCCAAAGGCCAAACGCATCAGCAGAATTGTCGGCACTTCTCGGACGGATTTAACCAATCCAGTCAGACCAAATTGCCACCAACCTTGGGGACGAATCACCCCCTGCCAAATGGTATCAATCCAAGAGGGTAGAGTGGCTGTTGTCCAGTCAGCAGTCATCACTCCCCCATCTACCAATCCCGTGGCCGCTAACTGTTCGGCAAAACCTTCGATACTGGCAAAAGCGGGGTGGGACCACTGATCCAAAAGTTGGCGCATTACAGGACTTTCCCAGAAATTAAGCGGTTTTTGACGGTCATCTCGCTGATTCCAGTCCGCTACCACCAGGACTCCCCCCGGCTTAAGAACTCGCAGTAATTCCTGAGCAAAAACGGCTTTGTCCGGCATATGGGGACCGGCTTCGATTGACCAGACCACATCAAAACTCTCGTCGGGAAAAGAAAGGGCCATGGCATCATCGACCAAAAAGCGAGCATTTAAATCTGGGGGTGTTAGTTCTTTGGCCCGTGCCACTTGTTTGGGACTAATGGTGACACCAGTAACGGCAAACCCGTAGTCGCGGGCCAGAATGCGACTGCTGCCACCAATACCACAACCGACATCAAGGAGAGTTGCACCGGCGGGTAATTTATCCAAACCTCCCCAAGAGACCATTTCCGCCACAAAGTCGGCTTTTGCCTGTAGAAAGTCTTTTTTTTCTGCTGGGGAACCGTAGTGACCTAAATGGATGTGTTCCCCCCAATAATATTCTAAAATCCCGTCTTCGGTCCATTGGTCGTAGGAGTTGGCCACCGAGTCCGACGATTGGTACTTGCGAGAGGAAACAAAATAGACGACGATAGCGATCGCTAGGAGTAACCCTAAAGATGATGTCACCAAAAGTATATTCATTCAATCCTACTGGGCAAACTGACACAAAGCTTAATAACTCTTAAAGATTATATAACTTTGAGGTTCTGCGGTTGAGTGACTTTGGTTCCTCGCCAGAAATTAACTATCCCAGTTGAAAGCGACCGGTAATACAGCAGTTATCTTAATAGTTAGATCACTTCTGTAGTATTAAACTTTTATCTGTTTGTCCCTGTGGAATTGCCCTCAATCCATTCGTAAAAAGCCATAGATTCCGGGGAACAACGGCTGCATCCTCCGCATTTTTCTAGGGAAATCAGGCGAATTCGCCCTTTTTTCAGCAAGCGATCGAGCATGGGACTTAAGGCATCCGCTGACATCCGAAAGTGTGTAGATAAGTCAGACAGAGATGCTTTCTGATTTTTGGCAAGATAAGCCTGTATATCGGTTAAAATCATGGTTTATAAGCGAAAAAAATCGAGAAAAGTTACTTGATTGCGGTGGGTTACGGCGAATCTAAATAATTTGTTAGTTGCCTAGCTTTTTGTCGCCTAACCCACCCTACTTTTAAATTGCTGGACGGTTGATTTTTCGGGGACGGAGATTTTTTAAGGTGAATAAAACCCCGACTACGGTTAAACCCATCAAGACTATCCAAAAGAGAGAAAATCCCGGATGTCGAGAAAAAGTGGCGATTTGATAGAAGGAAGTGGCAACAATATAGGCCATTCCTGTGGTCCAGAGGGCAATAAAAGCAGTCCAACCGGCATTAGTTTCGCGATATACTGCCGATGTGGCCGAAACACAGGGAAAATAGAGCAGAACAAACAACAGATAGGCAAAAGCACCCGCTTGACCATCAAATCTTTTCGCCATTGCCCCAAAGATTCCTAAATCTACTTCTTGCTTCTCGGCAGCCGTTTTTTGATCTTGCAGATCACCAATATTCAAACCCAAGGGATCAAGTAATTGATTGGGTAATTGCGCTAAATTGGCGGGAATAGTGGCGATAGCTGTCTGAATTTGCCCCCAAAAGTCGAATTTTTCGGCTGCTACCCCCTGATTAGGGTTATCTTCCCCCGCTAGTTGGCTGTAAATTGAGTTTAATGTGCCTACCATCGCTTCTTTGGCAAAAACTCCCGTAAAAATGCCCACCGTTGCCGGCCAATTTTGCTGCTCTAGTCCCATGGGTGAGAAAATAGGAGTTACAGCTTTACTGGTGGCACTTAAAACCGATCGCTCGCTGTCTTGATTACCAAAAGAACCATCAAAACTGACGGAGTTGAGTAGTCCCAAAATCATCACCATTAAAACGATAACTCGTCCAGCTTTCCATAAAAACGCTTGCAGACGTTCCCAAGTGCGAATTAAAACCCCTTTCAGACGCGGTAGATGATAGGGAGGCAATTCCATAATAAAGTGACTGATTTCTCCCTTGAGTAGGGTTTTTTTCATCACCAATCCCGTCAAAATAGCGGCGAGAATTCCTAAGATATAAAGACCAAAAACGATGTTTTGACCACCTATGGGGAAAAAAGCCGCCGCAAATAGGGCATAAACAGGTAATCTGGCCCCACAGGACATAAAAGGGTTCATCATAATCGTCATTAAACGATCGCGGGAATTTTCCAGGGTCCTGGTGGCCATAATTGCCGGCACATTGCAACCAAATCCCACTAGCATGGGAACAAAGGATTTACCCGGCAATCCCACCAAACGCATCAATCGATCCATGACGAAGGCTGCCCGGGCCATATAGCCAGAATCCTCTAAAATTGACAAAAAGAGGAACATAAAGCCAATTACGGGGATAAAAGTGGCGACGGTTTGCACACCTCCCCCCGCTCCATCAGCGAGCAGAGCAATTAGCCAACCTGGGGTATGGATTGTTTGTAAAACTTGGGCTAAACCATCGACAAAGATAGTCTGGGCAGTTAAATCGAAGAAATCGATAAAGGTAGCACTAACATTGATGGTAAATAAGAACATTAGGTACATTACGCCCAAAAATATCGGAATTCCTAACCAGCGATCGAGAACAATGCGATCAAGGCGATCGGACATGGTATCATTTATCTGTCCAGTCCGTTGAGTGGCTCCCTGAGTAACTTGTTGAATAAAGCCATAACGAGTATCAGCAATTAAAATATCAAGGTCTTCCCCTAAAACTTGGTGTATTTGTCGTCTATGCTTGACGATAATGCTTAATAGTTCCTGGGAGCGCAATTCTGGGGCGATGCGATCCTCGTATTGCAGTAGATTTAAAGCGGTCCATCTTGGCTCAACGATCCTTTTACTGCTATGGTCGTTAATGTAGGCAACAATCTCGTTAAGAGCTTCCTCAATTACCGCAGGATAAGCCACATAAGCGGCAGTATGGTTAATATCATCGACTAATTCCCCAATTTTTTGCTTTAATTCTCCGATTCCCTCCCCTTTAACCGCACTAATCGGGACGACAATTGCATCCATGCGATCGCTTAAGAGCTGCGGATTAACCACAATACCCCTAGTTTTGGCCACATCCATCATATTCAGGGCAATCAACATCGGTAAACGCATCTCCATGATTTGGGTAGTTAGGTAGAGATTACGCTCTAAATTAGAAGCATCGACGATATTAATCACTAAATCCGCCTCTCCTGACAGTAGATAGTCCCTAGCGACTAATTCATCCATTCCTGTCTCCCCTTCTTCCACATCAAGGGAATAGACTCCGGGTAAATCCACAAGGGTGATATCTTCCCCGTTAACTTGAAATCTTCCCTCTTTGCGATCGACTGTTACTCCCGGCCAGTTGCCGGTCCGTTGATTGGATCCTGTGAGAGCATTAAAAAGGGTAGTTTTGCCACAGTTAGGATTGCCAATTAAGGCGATAATCGGTTTGACCATAATTTAGGATATTTAGTCACGAATAGGCTTAGATGATTAAATTTAGCTTTTTGGGTCTATTTCTTCGACGATTAAAGTGTCTGCCTCCTGTTTACGCAGACTGAGATGAAATCCCCGCACTCGAATCTCGACGGGATCCCCCAAAGGTGCCACACGAATGACGGTAAACTCTGTCCCCGGAGTTAATCCCATTGATAACAATTTTCCTTTGTATCCGCGCAATGCTCGGTCATAACCGACAACTTTACCCGCTTTTCCTATGGGTATCTCCCGCAGAAATGTTCTTACTTCAGGTAGGTCTTTTTTGGGTTCCAGTTTTTTTGGTTGACTGTCACTAACGAGGATTTTTTCGGCCATTTCTGCCCCGATACCGATACGATTGTCTTGAATGCCAATTAAAACTGATCCCCTCCCTTGGGAGCTAATTACCTGTAATTGAATGCCGGGGTTTAATCCCATACCTAGGAGTCGATTGATTCCTCCTGTCCCCTGAAATCCCACTAACCAGACGGTTTTTCCCATTTCCACTTGTGCGAGGGGATAGGTGGCTGTTAGCTCAGTACCCATGGTGTTAGTACGTTCTGAGGCTGCCTCTGTACCGCCCCAAGGGGAAAATTGGGCTTTATTTGGCGATTTTTCCGGTTCTTCTGGTTCATTAGGTCTAATTTTATCGTCCATGCTTTTCTTATCTCCAAAGGCAAAGAAGGTCTTTCATTCAAGAGTGACAATAATTCCTTGATAGCTCATCGAGTTTACTTCAGTAGCCAAAGGGTGATAACTGCACTACTGTTAGTCTCAGTCAACGGTTTTGAAACTGTCTAAGACTTGCGATCGCTAAAATAAATGCTAATTATTCTCAATTACCAGTCTAATCGAAAAGGGGAGACAGAAAAGAAAAATATTTATTTAGGGTTTGCTGAATAATGGTAAAACCCTTTGAAAATAAGGCTTTTGACCTGTTAAAATCCGATGTTCATGCTGCGAAAATCGGATTGGGACCCCCAAAAACCTGGCATTATCCTCCTTTCAGTACACAAGTTAGTACAAAAAGAGAGGGCAACAAAGCCTGAAACGACCGGCTACTGACGACCGACTCCTAACCCCACCAACAAACTTTTTGCCGCAAACCCTACCTAGTGGTCTGCGGCAAAAAGCTTTTCCTAGGGGCAGGGTGTGGGGTGTGGGGTGTGGGGTGTGGGGTTTTACCGATTTTCAGGTGGTCAACTACCTAATTTTCAGGGAACAAGTACCTGAATTTTCCCCCGATCCCCGCAATGGCTGGCACTTTTTGAGGGGAAAAAAGTCCAAAAGTCTTATCCAACAAGGTTTTTAGATTTATTCAGCAAACCCTACCTAGTGGTCTGCGGCAAAAAGTAGGGGCGAAGCATTCGGGCAATAACCTATCGGTGAAACCGTAGATTTTCTATCCGAATGCTTCGCCCCTACAGGACTACATTTCACATTTATTCAGCCAGCCCTAAGTAAATCGAATCTGTCTTTCTGTTTGTGTTCTTTATGCCTTTGTGTTTATCCTTAACTCTTATGGGATAACCGGACAGAAAAAAGTTTAGTTTTAAATATTGGCGATACTTTCAACACTTTAGCCCCCCTATTCTCTGGGTCTTCTTGTAGCTTAAAAAAGGGTGCATCTCACATTTGCAGAAATATCGACAATCAGCAATTATCAGTGACTCTTAAATTATTACAAATATATCAACAACTGCCTGTAATACCATTTTTCTTTATTCGTTTCCCTCACCCCCTTCCCTGTCCCAGAGCGTTAGAGGGGAGGGGGTGAGGGCAATTAACCATCTCTGCCATTACTTTTGAAAAATGGGATAATTCGTTGTCAGTATCTCCAAACATTGACATCCTCGCCGCCCTAAAAGTGCGGCGATTCCTAAACCTCACGATTTAAGTTTCTGCTTCCACCACCGTCGCATACCACAGTTAAAAAACCATGTACTGTCTTACACAGAGTCCACAGACTTTCGCCCCATTTCA
>NZ_JAPZSR010000014.1:0-5008 GCF_027531875.1 Microcystis sp. LE19-84.1B
GTCATGGATATGATTGGAAGGGTTCTGTTAAAGTAACAAACGCTCCCTTTGCTGTCATCAAACGTCCTCCTATTAGTCGTCGTCAACTTCACCTGATGGTTTTTTCTAAAGGTGGTAAACGACGTAAATATGGTGGCTCTACCACAGGACATGGGTTCCGTAAAGGAGATTTAGTTTCTTCTCCCAAAGGAATTGGTTATATTAGTGGAGATACCGAAAAACAGCTATCTGTAAGCGATACCAATGGTCAACGATTGGGACAGATAGCTGTTAGCAAGATTCAGTTAATTCGTCGTTCTAACGGTTTAATTGTTTCTCGCTAACTTATATAAAGCCGCCCTCCGTTATCGCTAAAGGGCGGGTTTCAGACCCAGTTTTTCGATGACCGGACTAAGTATCGATCGCCAGAAAAAAAAGCATAAACAGGGCCAAACAAAAGCTGATAGTCCCCCGCTTAACATCAAAGAGAAACTTGCCCTCAAAAAAGAAGAAAGGCAAAAGAAACAAAAGTTAACGGGGTTAATTGTTTTTGCCATTTGTGTAGCAATTTTGCTCGGATTACCCCTCAGCTTATTATTTGATGCCAAGATAGGAGCGGCAGTAAGTTTAGCCTTAATTTTAGTAGTTTTCTCCTTTAGCTATCCTCGCATGGCTCTTTGGGCATTTATTATCTATGTCCCCTTCACTGGCACTATCGTGTATTGGTTGGGAGGTAGTTCAATCCTCCAGCTTAGTAAAGATATCTTTTATCTACCCGCTTTAATCGCCTTAGTTTTAGAATGTCGAAAAAAGCAATTACCGATTATTGTCCCCAAACAATTAGGTACAACCCTATTATTAATCTTTGTTTTCTGTGTAGTTTGTCTATTAGCCGTCAATTTGCAGAGACAATTTCTGCCTACTTGTGATTCCGTGGCTGGGATGAGTATCTTTAGGGATGGTCGTTTGCGCGGGATTCCCTGTCGGGAAAGTGAGACTTTTCTGCAAGGAATATTAGGATTTAAAGTTTTGCTGGGTTATGTCCCCTTGATCTTCTGCACTTATTACTTAATCAAAGACAAACCGACCCTATTATTTTTTAGTCGTCTTTTAGTGACTTTAGCGATTATTTGTTGTGTCCTAGGACTAATGCAATACTGGATGCTGAAAACCGGTCGTTGTGTAGGAACTAGAGGCTTTGTAGCTGATGCACTATTCAAAGCCCACTTAGATGCAAGGTGTTTGGTTGGTGGGGCATTAGTGTATAGTCCGGAAGTAAATATGATCCGCCTACCAGGTACCTTTGTTTCCCCCTGGCACTGGGCTTGGTTTTTGGTCTCTAATGCCGTAATTTGTTATGCCAGTGCCTTTAGTGAAATTTCCCAAAAATGGCGACTAGCAGCCCTAGTGGGTTTAACCCTAGTTTTTATTAATGCAGTGATCTCTGGGCAAAGACTAGCTTTCTTTGCTGTACCGATGATTATTGGTCTGATGACGATTCTTACAGGACAAATCGCTAACTTAAAACGATTTTTGCCGATCATTTTTGCCGCCACTTTACTTCTAGCTATCGGTTTTTCTTTCCTTAACCCGGATTTTGTCCAACAACGCTACGATAGTGCCATCGGCCGTTGGCAAAGCAGTCCCCCCACTGCTTTTCTTCAAGAACAGTTGGATTTTGCTATCCGTAATCAGGGCGGTATTTTAGGTCGTGGACTTGGTGTGGCCACAGCTTCTGCTAGGGTTTTCGGTGATATTTCCTTTGTGGAAACCTATCACACTAAAGTTTTATTCGAGTTGGGATACATTGGTTTTGCCTTGTACATGATATTCATGACCCATCTAGTTTATCTGGCCTTCCGCACCTATCGTTCCCTCAAAGATCCCACTCTGCGAGGTTTTGCCGGTAGTTATTGGGTTTTGCTGCTCTTTGTTGCCTATCTTCCCTATTGGTATGCCCTCGATACGGATCCTGTGGGCGTTTATTACTGGATATTTGCGGGCGTAATTTTTAGATTACCCGTGATCGAAAAACAGGAAAAAGAAGCCAAAATTCTGGCGGGGGAAACTGAAACAAAATCCTCCAAAAAGGGCTTAAAATTTAAACGCAAAGGCGTTTCTTTAGCTTGAAATATAGGTGTTGGGTTTTAGGGTGTTGGGGTTTTAGGGTTTTAGTGGAAATTCCCCCACTCCCCCATTCCCCCATTTCCCCATTTCCCCACTCCCCCACTTCCCCACTCCCCCACTCCCCCATTCCCTGCTATGAATTTTCCCTCGATTTCTGTCATCATACCCACCTATCGACGCGAAGAGCCTCTTAAAGATACCCTCGATGACCTACTCAAACAAGATTATCCCGATTTTGAGGTATTAGTTATCGACCAGACCGCTACCCACAGCCCCGCCATACAATCCTATCTGGAAAATATGGCTAATCAGCACAAAATTAGCTGGTATCGGCTGGATTGGGCGAGTTTACCCGGTGCGAGAAATTATGGAGTCCGTCGCGCCCAAGGCGATATCGTTCTTTTTATCGATGATGATGTGCGGCTACCGGATAATTATCTCAAAGCACATAGTGAGAATTTTGTCAAGAACCCTGAGATAGGTGTAGTGGCAGGTCGGGTATTCGATCGCATGAAATTGGGTGACTCCCAAAAAATGGTGACAGATACCAGCAAACCCTACGAAATCGACTTTTTACCCCCCCAAGCCATGGATCCGGGCATTGCTTGGTATTACATCGATCTTGTCCACACCACTAAACCCCAGCAGGTAATCTCGGCCCGGGGCTGTAATATGTCTTTCCGGAAGGATATATTTAGGAAATACGGCATTTGGTTCGATGAACGCTTTCGTGGCAGTGCCGTGCGCGAGGAATCGGATTTTTGCTTAAGATTACGCCGGACTCCCTATCATGTCTGGTACGATCCCACCGCTTATCTGGTTCATTTAGGGGAAGAAACCGGCGGCTGTCATGATATTAGCACTCGTTCTTTGAGTTATCAGACGACTTTTTATCATAATCACTTTCTGATGGCCCTGAAAAATCTCACTCCCGCTCAACAATTGCGACTCTACGCTAAATTATTTGATTGTCACGTTCTTGGCAATCCTCCCTGTAATAAAGGTGGTTCCCCGATTAAAATCCTCTCTAGGGGAATTTTTTATAGTTTAGGTTTTCTCGATGCTCTGAAAACTCAAGTAAAGTCCCTCTGGAATGATGGTCAAATTTATACAAAACTAGATAATCTATGAGAATTTTAGTCGCTAGTCATACATATATAGTTGATCTCAACTGTGAGAAACTGCGCGCCCTGACAAGATTAAATCCCAATATTGAAGTTACTATTGTTGTTCCCCAACGTTGGCAACCGGGAGGAGTCCAAAATAAAATCATTGAAAGTCAACCGAAAATAGCCGACAATTTCCGAGTTATTCCTATCTCTAATTTTAGCCAGAATAACCAAGCTTTATTAACTTTTGGCACTGATATAATTTCTTTATTGCAAAAATTTAGACCCGATATTATTCAAGTGGAACAGGGTTCTAAATCTCTCGGTTATGCACAATTTATTACTCTGAACCGTTTCTTAAATCTACGAGCTAAAAATGTATTTTTTACTTGGTGGAATCTTCCCTATACTCCTAAATTTCCCATCTCTTGGTTAGAAGCTTATAACCTGAAAAATACCGATGGTTTAATCGCCGGTAATCAGGACGGGGTAGATGTTTTAAAAGAACGGGGTTACAGGGGTAAATACACCGTTTTACCGCAATTAGGAGTGGATGAAGTCCTTTTTTCCCCTGGCAAGCAACCCGATTTAGCCCGATCTTTAGGCATTGAAAACGATGAATTCGTGATTGGTTTTATCGGTCGTTTTGTGGAAGAGAAAGGCATTCTAACGCTGATTAAAGCTGTAGCTAAATTAACAGGTAAGTGGAAATTATTACTGTTAGGTCGGGGAATCCTGAAAGATAAAATAGTCAGCGAAGCTAGAGCCGTAGGAATAAGCGATCGCTTGATGATAGTGGAAAGTGTTCCCCACGATCAAGTAGTTAATTATATTAACCTGATGAACACTTTAGTTTTGCCTTCAGAAATCACCTATCAGGTCAAAACCTTAACTGCCGTCGGTTGGAAAGAACAATTCGGTCATGTCTTAATTGAAGCTATGGCCTGTCAGGTTCCTGTTATTGGTTCTGATTCGGGAGAAATCCCCTTTGTTATTGCTGATACGGGTTTAATTTTTCCCGAAAAAGATGGGGAGGCACTGGCTAAATCTATACAAACTCTCTTAGATAATCCCAGCTTCGCTCAAGAATTAGGCCAGAGGGGTTATCAGAGGGTAATGACCAATTATACTAATAAAGCCCTCGCTCAAAAACAATTGGATTTCTATCAACAATTACTCCCTCGGTGATGGGGAGATGGGGTGTGGGGTGTGGGGTGTGGGGTGTGGGGTGTGGGGAGAAAAAAGCTGATAACTGATCACTGATAACTGCTCACTGATAACTGATAACTGGTTATGAACCATTCTTGACACCCCCTAGTCTAAAGGGACAAGTAGCTAGGGGTGAGGGGAATGATCGAGGTGATAACCGATAAGCAAACAAGTGTGAGCGATCGAGAGTTAATTTTAAAATGTCAAAGGGGTGATCGGGGTGCTTTTCGTCACCTTTACCGTCTTTATCAACCAAAAATCCGCTCTACTCTCTATCAACTCTGTGGACAGGAATTCCTAGAGGATTTTGTCCAAGAGGTCTTTTTAAGACTGTGGCACGGGTTGCCGAAATTGCGTTCACCTGAATACTTTTCCACTTGGGTTTATCGGATCACTTGGAATGTGGCGATCGATGGTCGGCGACAATTAGCCAAAAGACAAATGAGGATGGCCAAAAGCACTGATGAGGAAAACTCCCTTGATAGCGAATCCCGTCCCCAAGATAGTCCCGATTTGATGCAATTGCATTATGAGGAGGTGGTCCGACAAGGGTTAGAAATTCTCAGTTTAGAACATCGCGCTGT
>NZ_JAPZSR010000086.1:0-31733 GCF_027531875.1 Microcystis sp. LE19-84.1B
TCTGATCCCCCCTGCCCCCCTTGATAAGGGGGGTGCCGATCCCCCCTGCCCCCCTTGATAAGGGGGGTGCCGATCCCCCCTGCCCCCCTTGATAAGGGGGGTGCCGATCCCCCCTGCCCCCCTTGATAAGGGGGGTGCCGATCCCCCCTGCCCCCCTTGATAAGGGGGGATCTGAGAACTTTTAACACCTACCTACTTAGGAAGCCAGATCTTTTCACTATTTCCTAACTGTTTTACGGTTTTATATCTAGTCTATCAGCAGTCAGCATATCCCTCGCCACTCTCACCGATATGGAAATTCAACGGGTCATCTTAAATAACATCGGGCTATTTGAAAAGCTGGAAATTTCCTTGGCGCCTACAGAGCAAAACCCAAGCAACATTACCGTTTTTGTTGGTAATAACGGGGCTGGTAAAACTGCTATACTAAAAGCATTAGCAACTTCTCTTAGTTGGTTTACTGCTCGTTTACTTACAGAAAAAGGGAGTGGTAATCCTATTTATGAAGATGCCATATTTAATACTGCTAATGCTGGCAGCATTGAAATCGAAGTCTCGGATCCCTCCAAATCATTAAACAATCCTGATCAAAGCGAGATTGACCATTATTTCAGATGGATTCTTGCCAAAAATAGAAAAGGACGTAAAGCCCAATATAATAGCAACCTTAATGACTGTACGCGCTTGGCCAATCGTTATCGTGATGCCCTCACCCATGATGACAAAACTAGCCTACCTCTAATTGCGTTTTATCCTGTCGAGCGTGTCGTACTCGATATTCCACTAAAAATTAGGACTAAGCATACCTTTTTGCAATTGGACGGTTATGATAACTCCTTAAGTCAGGGCGTTGACTTTCGTCGCTTTTTTGAATGGTTCCGAGAACGGGAAGATACCGAAAATGAATCAGGAATTCCTGAAGACGTTCTAAACCAACTAAGACCACTAGCTGAAACCAATCAAGACTTATGGCAATTGTTAAACGAACGCAATGCCTCAGCTAAAGATCGGCAATTAACAGCAGTTCGCACCGCCATTAGCCGATTTATGCCCCATCTGGATAACCTTAGAGTCCGTCGTAAACCTCGTCTCTACATGGCAGTGGACAAAAATGGTGAAACCCTCAACCTAGCCCAACTTTCACAAGGCGAAAAATCCCTAATGGCTCTTGTGGGTGATATTGCCCGCCGTCTAGCCATGCTGAACCCTGCCTTAGAAAATCCTTTAGCAGGTGATGGTATCGTTTTGATTGATGAAGTCGATTTGCATCTACATCCCTCTTGGCAACGTTGCCTCTGCGATCGCCTGACCGAAACTTTCCCAAATTGTCAGTTTGTGCTGACAACCCATTCACCTCTAGTGATCAGTGATTGTAAAAATGTTTTGATCTACACTTTAGCTAATGGCGAATTGCGACAGTTGCCCTCTCAATATGGGCAAGATGCTAATACTGTCTTATTAGATGTCATGAATACCAGCATTCGTAATGAGAAAATTGAGACTGAATTGAACGATCTGTTAGATGCCATACAAGATTCAAAGCTAACCGAGGCTCAAAAATTGCTGGCAGAATTAAGTGAGGAACTACCTGCCAATCATCTCGAATTGGTCAAAGCCAAACTACTGCTCCGTAAACAAGAATTGCGTCATGGGAACCATTAGTAAAGGGGCTGAACCTTATGCGAACCATTAGTAAAGGGGCTGAACCTTGTTGTTTAACAGCTTGGAAGAGGAAGAACCCTTATGGGGCATACGATGATTTAGATAAAACAGAAGAAGGGAAAGTCGTTCGGGCAAAGATTCGAGACTATGCTCTTAATGAGCAGTTTTATCTTTGTGCCTATTGCTGCCAGCAAATCGAAGAAATTAATGCTTGCCATAATGAGCATTTAGAAGCTCAAAAGCTAAATCCTAAACGTACGCTCGACTTTTCAAATATTGTTGCTAGTTGTAATACCCCCAATCAATGCGGTGATGCACATAAATCTCAACACCTACCCCTAACTCCCCTGATGACAGAATGTGAAACAGAACTACGATTCAAAATTAGTGGACGGGTAGAAGGATTGAGCGATCGGGCAGTTGTCACGATTCGAGTTTTAAATTTGGGTGACGATGAAAAAAATAACCGTGCTTTGATCGAAAAACGGAAGCAGTTGTCTAATGCTTTATTATGGGCAAATGATATAAATCCAGATGACGGCTTAGAGGATGATGAAATATTAAATATATTAATCAGTGACCTATCACAACCTCAGCAAGATCAGATGGAACCTTTCACTCCAGTAGTAATTAATATCTTGAGAAGTTGGCTCCAGGCTTAAGAGCAACCCTCTTGATAAATCTGCTCTAAATTAAAACCTAAAACAGACAAATAACAACTCAAATGCAGCGGACGGTTAAAAGAAGTAAGGATTACCAGAATTCAAAAAAGCAATTTTAATAAAAAAAGCTTTTTTCTTTGTTGTATTCCAGGCTATTTAAGGGTTTAGACTGATTTAAGCTACTAATTTACTATAACCAGTCTAGGAGAGCCAGAAAAGTTAAGGGATGGGATTAAAAGAGTGATTGTAATTCTGGACTCTAATCAAAGAAAAATATCCCAGTCGTCGGGTTATTATTGCTACCAAAAATATCAAAGATTTCCAAAACATTACTGATTGCTCCCTCTGGCAAGATATACATTATTAAAGCGAAACCGCTTGCTTTTATTTTTTTCAATAATAATTATAGATCCAAAACAATCTATTTGCCACCCGAAAAACTCTTGATCAATTTGAACTCGATCGAGGATAATTAGAGAAAGTATCTTTGCTGGTGAAATTGAGCTTTACTTTGTCTAGGAAAAACCTGCCTTAGACAAAGTAAAGATCAGAAAATCCTACACCATGGATACTCTAACGGTCGTGCGGTGCGCCAAACCCAACGGTTAAGGTGTTACCCATTGGCTCATAATAAACGTTTACTTCTGCCATTTTTGTCTGATTAATTATAAGGTTGTAATGATTGGGTAGGAGCGAATTTTTTGGTCAACTGTAATAATGATTAAATCATTTTGGATTGCTTGACAAATTAGCAGTCTATCAAAGGGATCACGATGCAAGGGAGGTAATTTCATTAAATAGGCGATGCTTTCTTCATCAATCGTTAAACTCGCTATTTGATGGCGATTGCGTTGTTTGGGCAGATAAACTTCTGGTGATTCTGGCAAGGGAAGTTTACCTAATTGATATTTAATAATGGCTTCCCAGATGGAGGCTACACTTAAATATACGCTATTTTTAGCGTCTTTAATGGCATCACAAAAATCTTGTGAAAGTTGAGGATCTCCATTAAGAAACCAGAGAAAGATATGAGTATCGAGTAAAAGTCGCATGATTTTTATAAAGGGTTTTCAAAGTCCTGTAAGATTTCATCGGGTAAGGTATCGTCAAAGTCAGCAGGAACGGTAAATTCTCCTTGACAGAGGGCGTAGGGTCTAGGCGTTTTTGGCTCTTTTTGTTGATTCCTTCTGGCTTGGGTAAATAATAAAAAGTCAAGCAGTTCTTCAACAATTTCTTCGGAGATTTGAGATATTTCTTGGATCAGTCTTTCTCTAGTTGTCATTAGGTTTGCTCCTTTTAAGGTTGAATATTTAAGATTTGACGTTGTTGATTATTACGGCGATCGAGTTCTTGCTTAAGGGTTTCTTTTGTTATCGTTGGCATTCAATTTTTCTTGGCGGTCTAATTGCGGGAAATAGCTCTTATAACAGTATAGCTATTGGTTTGGTGGTTTTGGTCGTTTACATAGGGTTTTCTGAATAATGGTAAAACCCTTTTAAAATAAGGCTTTTGACCTGTTAAAATCCGATGTTAGTGCCAGACAATCGGATTGGGACTCTCAAAAACCTTTTGAAAAATCTGGGAACGAGACGCATTCATTCCTTTAAGTGTGTCAATCTATTCTAGGGCTACAGAATTGGCTCCTTTATAAGCTTGGTTAAAGGCTACAAACACAGTTGAAAAAACTGCGATTGCCACCTTCATACCAAACAAGCGAAACCGCTTGCTTTTATTTTTTTCAATAATAATTATAGATCCAAAACAATCTATTTGCCACCCGAAAAATTCTTGATCAATAGGACTCGATCGAGGATAATTAGAAAAAGTATTTTGACTCATAACCAAATCTAATCAAGAAGCCCAGTGACGATTCCCCTGCTAGAGTTGTTTGTATTCGCCACCGTTTTGTGCGGATTTTTAGGAACATTCCTGAAAAAAAACTTAATCATGAAGATTATCGCCATGGATGTCATGAGTACCGGCGTTATCGCCTACTATGTAGTGATTTCTTCCCGTGACGGTTTATTTACTCCCATCCTCGGTACAGTTAAACAGCAAAATTACGCCGATCCTGTACCCCAAGCAGTGATTTTAACAGCGATCGTCATCGGTTTTTCGATTCAGGCGTTAATGCTGGTGGGAGTGATGAAATTAGCCAAAGATAACCCCACCCTCGACAGCAGTGAGATAGAAAAAAATAACACACCATGAATACTTTAACGATCGCTTGGATAAGTTTACCCTTTTTGATCGGCTTTATCATCTATTTATTGCCGCGATTAGACAAATATCTGGCTCTCGCCGCCACTATTATCTCTCTCGCCTATTCTCTCCTTCTATTTAGCCAATCCTCCCCCATAACCCTTAACCTACTGGATAATTATGGCGTGAAACTGGTAGCCGATCAGTTAAGTGCCTATTTTATCCTCACCAATGCCCTGGTGACCATGGCGGTGATCTTTTATAACTGGGAAAGTAGCAAAACCGCCTTTTTTTACGCCCAAGCTATCATTCTCCACGGCAGCATTAATTCTGTCTTCGTCTGTGAAGATTTTATTAGCGTTTACGTTGCCCTAGAAGTAATTAGTATTGCCGCTTTTCTGGTGATTGCCTATCCTCGCAGCGATCGCTCTCTCTGGGTTGCCCTGCGTTATCTGTTTATCAGCAATGTGGCGATGTTATTTTACCTTATTGGCGCAGTTTTAGTCTATAAAGCCAATAATTCCTTTGCTTTTGCTGGTTTAAAGGGCGCACCTCCCGAAGCCTTGGCTTTAATCTTCATGGGATTATTAGTCAAAGGGGGAATCTTTGTCTCGGGATTATGGCTACCGATGACACACTCGGAATCGGAAACCTCTGTCTCGGCGCTGATGTCGGGGGTGGTGGTAAAAGCTGGCATTTTTCCCCTCCTGCGCTGTGCTTTAATCCTAGAGGATTTGGATGGACTAATTCGGCTTTTGGGGGTGCTAACGGCGATTTTTGGCGTATCCTACGCAGTGTTTGAAAAGGATAGCAAGCGGATGTTAGCCTTCCATACTATTTCCCAGTTAGGTTTTATTTTAGCCGCCCCAGTAGTCAGTGGTTTTTATACCCTTACCCACGGTTTAGTTAAATCTTGCCTATTTCTGTTAGCGGGAGTTTTACCCAGTCGCAATTTTAAAGAATTACAGCAACAATCGCTCCCTAATTCCCTCTGGATTGCCCTAGTGGTTGCTAGTTTTTCTATCTCTGGATTCCCCCTATTATCTGGTTTTGGGGCAAAAGCGTTAACGATGAAAAATTTAGTCCCCTGGCAAGAGATTATGATCAATCTTGTGGCGGTGGGGACGGCGATTTCCTTTGCTAAATTTATCTTTTTACCCCATGCGGGTGGCGAAAGTAAACAGAAGCTAACTATCGGTTTCTGGATAGCAATAATTCTACTCCTTGCCGCCCTATTTTTATCCAATGCTGTCTATGTTGAAGCTTATAATCTTCCCAATATTATCAAAGCTTTAGCCGTCATCGGTGCGGGGTGGTGGTTATATCTGGGAGTTTTCAAAAAGTTATCCCTAAAATTATCGCGGGCATGGGAACAATTTGATAATCTCGTCGGGATGATGAGTATAATGTTAGTTCTATTATTTTGGATGGTATTGGCATGATCGGACATATAATTCTGCGTTTAACTATGTGGTTTTTGCTCACCGCTAATTTTACCCCTGCTAATATTATGATCGGGGTGGCTATTGCTTTTCTTTTACCCCGTAATTTCGCCTCTAGCGAAACTTTAGGCGATTGGTTAAAGGTAATAATTAAAGTTTTTATGGCTATTCCCCAAGCTTATAAAGAAGCGTTTGAGATTATCTTTCGTCCCCACAAGGAAGAAGAAATTATTTTCGAGAGAATGTCGGGTAAACGTTCACCCAGATTAGCTTTTTGGGATATATTTCTCATTACTTTTACACCGAAAACTATCGTCACCGAATACAAGGAAAATGAGGGTTATGAAGTTCATGTAATTAAACGGAGTTCCCAGGGATGAATATTGTTCTCATTGCCATGATTGTCGCCCTATTAATTCCCCTTTATGAAGTGGCAAAAAATGATGACATCTGGCAAAAAATGGCCGCCTTTGCCAGTGCTTCCAGTAAATCATCTATTATTATTCTAGTGGTGTCAGTTCTGCGGGATGATTGGATGATTGGAGTGGTAGCAGTGATTATTCTCAGTGTCGGTAATGCCGGCTTTATGTTATTAGCACAAATTCTTAAACGACTGAACGAATCATGATTGACATTTTCAGTTATATCTGCATCACTATCGGAGTTTTTTTCTGGTTTTGGGGAACGGCGCATCTTTTAGACAAGCGCTCGGTATTATATAAATTACACGGTCTATCTGTCGCTGATACTTTGGGTTCCATGGCGATTATTTTCGGGCTACTTTTGAAAGTTCCCCACAATTGGCCTTTATTATTATTGGCAATAATTTCCCTAGCAATTTGGAACACCATGTTAGGCTACGTTTTAGCTTATACTTCTAGCGATCGAGAGTAAAATTAAAGATGAATGAAAGTTATCTCTATGTTATTGTTGCCCTCTTGCCTTTAACTGCGGCGATGGTGATGTTACAATCTAATCCCTACCAAGCTTTAGTAATTCGCGGGGTTTTAGGGGCAATAGCAGCCTTAGTTTATGCTTTATTAGGGGCGGCAGATGTATCTTTAACCGAAGCTTTGATGGGAACCATGTTAGCTGTAACTCTCTACGCAGTGGCGATTCGTTCCTCTTTAGTGATGCGTTTAGGAGTAATTGCCGAGGAAACCGATACAGTTTTAGAACAGTTAAAAACTCAACTACAAACGGTTTTAAGTAAACGTTTTATGCGTTTAGAATTAGTTGCCTATAGTGATAAACAAGCTTTGCAACAGGCACTTATGGATAAGGATGTTCATGCCGTCTGTATCCGTCAAGACAATCCAGAAACCATCCCCTACGAAACCACAATTAGATTACCCTATCTCTACGATATTTTTAAAAATGAATTAACGGCAGCAAACACGATTTTAACCTGTATTGAAACCCCAAAATTAGAGGAGAAACACTAATGAAATGGATTTATACTCTAGCCGCCATTGCCTTCGCTGTCAAAATGGTAATTATTCCCAATACTGCTTCCTCTATATCATCCTTAGAAATTGTTGAATCCCTAGTGCGCGACGGTGGTGTTCCTAATGCGGTTTCGGTGGTTATTTTTCGTAATCGTCTTTACGATACCATCTATGAAGTGGTTGTTTTTACTATTGCGATTATGGGGGCAAATTTTCTTTTAGCCACTGAAAAACCCGCCAGTAAAATCCATCAATTTACTGACCAACCTTCAATTATTTTAGCCCGTTTAGGGTCAACAATTGCCGCTTTAGTGGGCATTGAATTAGCTATCCGCGGCCATTTAAGTCCGGGGGGAGGTTTTGCCGCCGGAGTCGCCGGAGGTACGGCAATTGGTTTAATAGCAATTACCTCGTCTCCCGAATGGATGCAAGCAATTTATCGCCGTTGGCAAGCGGCAACATGGGAGAAAATTTCCGTCTTAGTTTTTATTGTTTTAGCCGCCATTACTCTCTCAGGATTTGAGTTACCCCACGGGGAATTAGGGGCGCTATTTAGTGGCGGCATTTTACCGATACTAAACATTTTAGTCGCCGTTAAAGTAGCTTTAGGTTCCTGGGCAGTAATCCTCGTTTTTATCCGCTATCGCGGTTTATTGTGAAGCGTAGATGGACAAATAGAAAAAAGAACGTAGGTTGGGTTGAAGCATGAAACCCAACGCCCGCTCATGTTACGCTACCGCTAACCCATCCTACAAATAATTGTGCCTCCCTACTTAATATCTATATTTATGGCTGTAGGTCAAAACTGAGGATTAAACCATAATCATAACATGACTTGATGGTTGAAAAAATGCTATAGTAATTTTGTTGCCCTCCTCAAGAATCAATAGGCATCTAATGATTCTGCTAAAAGAACTCCCGAGGTAAAAATTATGGTTAACGTTATTCGCGGTTCTTCAGCTAAACCTGTATCTTCTCAAAGATTAGCTAAATATTTTGAGGAAAGAACAGATCTAGAGGGAACATTGTATATCGGCTATCCTATTATTGGAACTCCCCAAGGAGGATATCAAATTGATGCTCTATTAGTCTCTCGTCAGCAAGGGGTTATTATTTTTAATATTGATGAGGGAAAAAATTATGATTTGGATATTGAAGGTACTCAAGACGAGAGCATAACCAAGTTAGAAGCAAAACTGCTGTCTTATAAAGAGCTTGTTCAAAAAAGAAAGCTAATGGTTAACATTTCTGTTGCCACCTATGCACCGATTTGGAATAATTATCCAGAAGGAATTAACCTAGAGGAATATCCTGTTCTTATTAAAGATAAAGATCTTGATGATTTTATCGAGAAATATCAAGGCAATGATTCTGAATATTTCGAGAAAGTCAACTCAGTTATACAAGCTGTTACAACCATTAGAAAAAAAGACGCTCGCAATTATGTCGTTAAACCGGATTCTAGGGGAGCAAAGTTAAAAAACTTAGAAGATTCTATCGCTAATCTTGATGAAACTCAAAATAAGGCTGTTTTAGAAACGACTAAAGGTGTACAAAGAATTAGAGGTTTAGCTGGTTCGGGAAAAACAATTGTCTTAGCGCTGAAAGTAGCTTATCTTCATGCAACTCATCCCGATTGGAATATTGCTGTTACCTTCTATACACGCTCGTTAAAGGATCAATACAAAGATTTAATTACTCGGTTTAGTTATGAGCATAAAAATTCCGAACCAGACTGGGAAAAAGTAAAAATTATTCACGCTTGGGGGAGTCCTAAGATAGAAGGAATTTATTATGAGCTATGTAAACGACATAATATTGAATATTTAGATTTTAGTCAAGCAGACAACCTAACATATTCGGATGAAGAACCTTTTGAGTTTGCCTGTCAAAAAGCCTTGCAAGAGATTAAAAAATTTCATCAATATTATGATCTTATTTTAATTGATGAAGCCCAAGATTTTCCTCAAGACTTCTTAAGACTCTGCTATGAAATCTTGAAAGATGATAAACGTTTAGTTTATGCCTATGATGAGTTGCAAAGCTTAAATAGTAAAGTCATGGATTCTCCCGAAGTTATTTTTGGAAATGATAACCATGGTAATCCTAGAGTTAAATTGGAGAATTTACCCAGCGAACCCCAACAGGATGTGGTTTTAAATACTTGTTACAGAAATTCTCGTCCTATTCTTTCCTCTGCTCATGCTCTAGGTTTTGGAGTTTATTATCCAAAGGGAATAATTCAAATATTTGATAATCCTCAATTATGGCAAGATATTGGTTATGAGGTTGAAGAAGGAGAATTAAAATCAGGAGAATTTGTTAAACTGATTAGAACCCCCAAAACCAGTCCTAAATTCCTTGAAGAACATTCTTCTATCGATGATATTATTAACTTTAAATCTTTCGATAACAATCAGGAGCAATTTGAATGGCTAGTAGAACAAATTGAAAAGAATCTCAACGAAGATGAATTAAGATGCCAAGATATTATGGTTATCCATCCAATACCTAAAAATGCTCGCAACGTTTTTGGAAAAGCTAGACAAATGTTATTTACAAAAAATATTAATTCTCATTTAGCAGGCAGCACATCTTCTCCCGATGAGTTTTTTCAAGAAAACTCGATTGCTTTTACACAGATTTATCGTGCAAAAGGCAATGAAGCGGCAATGGTTTATTTCATTAACGCTCAAGAATGTTTATCCGGTTCACAAATTGCTAGTAACCGCAATATTTTATTTACAGCGATGACTAGAAGTAAAGCTTGGTTAAGAGTTATTGGTTATGGAGCAAATATGCAAGCTTTAGAGAGGGAATTTCAGGAAATTAAATCGAGAAATTTTGCTCTTGAGTTTACCTATCCAACCCCCGAAGAACTTCAACAAATGAAGAAGGTTTATCGAGATACTCTTAATACCAAGAGAGATACAAATGACAGGGAAAAGCAAGAAGTAATTGCCAAGTTAAAAAGTATAGAATTTTCATCAGATGAAAAAAACGAAATGATCAAAATACTCCAAGAATAGTTAAGAAATGCTTAATGTTCAGAATATCTTTAAAGATGTTGAAAATTTAACGGCTAAATTGATAGAAGTAGGATTATCAAGTCAGCAGAACTTTCCGACTTTGAATAAATTGAGTCAAAATATTTCTGAGATTAGCTATGCCAATAGTTACGACTTATCCATTGCCCTAAAAAATGTTGCCTATCAAGATATTTATGATGAGCTTGATCGCAGTAAGAATTATAATATTAAAATGATTGATGGAGCCTTGATTCAATTACTTTATCGCTTCCGAAGCTCTCAACTACTATCCCACAGATTAGCTTTCTTCTCCTCCCCTTATTTAGAATCCTTTCAAAATGAGCCAGAACTATATGAAGAAGATGAGATATTTGCCGATATTATCGCCAAAAATATTGTAGCTGTACCGATTAGATTTGATTATGATCCTGATAATTTTCAAGAGATTCATCACCCCAAATGTCATCTCACCCTAGGACAATTCAAAAACTGCCGAATTCCAGTGTCCTCCCCTTTAACACCCAGTATATTTATTGCTTTTATCCTTCGTAACTTTTACAATACAGCCTATCATCTATATTCCGAGCAGATCAATTTTAACAATCAGCGATTTCCAGAAACCATAACTGAAATAGAAACAAATATACTACATTTTGCTATTAAATCTCCCTCTCTATAGTCCCTATCGGATTTACCCTCATACAGTTCAGCAAAACCTCGAAATTTTTTCTCAAAAAAGCTTGACAAAATCCCTCAACTTGACTTATACTTTCTAGTATAATGGGAATCCGTGCCTGCCTGCGAACAGCTATTTTTTGAGAGAATTAAAGGAGTCAGGGAAAATAAAGACTCCTTAGCCAAGACAGTTTATTTGTGGAATTGGTGGAGTAGGTTGCGAAATTCCTGAAAACTAATCAGATTATTGCAACCTGTATCGGCCTGCTGTAACATAGCTTCGATTTCCTTGTCTGTCACCCTCGGTTCGATCGCCTGAAGACAAGCTTTTAACTCCTCAAGGCTAATTTGTCCCGAACCATCACTATCGAATAGCTGGAATCTTTCTAATAAAATTCTTTCCTGTTGATCAAGATCGCTCTCACTACTAAAAGATAGACGATCGAAGACCTGAAAAGCGCGGGCGATATTCTGCCATAATTGATGGGCCAGAGGACGATGGAGAATCGTTTCCTCCTCCTGACCAGTAACTCCGTACTGGCGACGCAAAGACTTGACAGTTTCGGTTTCTGCGGCCGGCAATTCCGTCAATAAATGCTCGATCGCCTCCCTGGAACTCTTACCGGTTAACACTTCCAGCAATTCCGATCCCACCTGGCGATCGGGGTCTTTTTTCCAAGTCACCAACAAACTTTCTAACAAAGCATCGCGATAACTCTGCAAACGCAACCAATCCTCGCGACTATACTGCTTTTCCGGATCGAGAAGTTCGGCCGATTCCACACCCAACTCTGTTAGAATTGCCTGATGTTCTGCCTCGGTAATCGTCAACTCTAAGCGCATTTGTTGCAGGATTTCGAGGCTGTGGCCGAAGTCAGTATATCCCTGCTCCAAAGCCTCTTTTAACACGGCTTTATAGGCTTTTAAACACTTCTGGTGGGTGAAATCCGGCAGTATCTTGGCTAATACATACACCTCATCCGCATCCAAAGTTTCCAGCGATCGCCGATCGAGATATTTAGCCGTATCGAGACCCAGTTTACCCAACTGTTTACGCAATCTTCCCGCGAGTCCTTCCCGTTGGTAAAGACCCGGATTCCTTGTCCAGGTGCGATATAACCATAAACTACTCAAAACAGCCGCTAAAATACTAGCGAAATAATGCCAAAATTTTGGCAAAAGATTAATAAAAGGACGACCACCGAAAATAAGGAAGAAATTGAAAATCAGAAAAGTTCCGACAGTAAAGACGCGGTGACGGATAATTTCTGTCGATAAGGGCGACTTTTGGCGAATTCTATAGACTTTATAGGCATTTTCAACTTTTTTACCGAGAAAGTAACCCAAAAAAGTGCAGATTGCCAAAGTTAAGGGGACAGCTACCAACTCCGGAATCGCAATTGCCTGACCTGCAAGATAAAAACCCGGTTTAAAGAGGGATTCTAGCTGATTTTCGTCGTGCGCCCAAGCTCCAGAGAAATAATAGTCCCAATTGCCAGCATATAGATAATAATAGATAAAATAGCCAAAAACTAAGCCAAAATAACCGTAATAAAGCCATTGGCGATCGCTTTTAGTAATCCCGTCCCAATAGGCTCTTTCCGCATCGATATCGATACAGGGACTCTGACAGGCAACACAGGCACTTTGTTCGCTACCATCTTCATGGACAATACGACACATAGATTGAGTAATCCCACCGCGACTGTCTTCATGAGCGGTGCTATTCAGTAAACCCCTCGGTTCACAGTAAATCCTTTCCACTGGACTCATGGGACAGAAGTAGTTACACCAAGATTTGCCCCCATACCAATAACCCACAAAGATGGCCGCTAGAATAGTAAAGATTAAAAAGCTACCCAAGACTAAGCGATCGGAATTATCAAAAAGAATCCGTCCGCATAAACCCAAAAATAACAGACTTAATTGTAGATAGAGATAATTCCGAGCTAACCAAGAGTTTTTCGGCACTTTATAGATTTCAGAGCGGACTTTTCCCGATTTATCGGTCTGTTTTTTCTGACGCTGTTTACCCAAAGCGCGCGGTATTTGAGAAAGAAAGGATAAAGGACAGATACGCCGCCAGAGTTCGTGACCGAATACTAATAAGATAAAAATGCTACTAGGAACCACTATTCCCCAAAAAATCGGCGCACCTAACTGATAGGAGGATTGGGGTAGGCAAACTCCCTGCACTTTAATGCACAGATCGGGATCAACTCTCAGGGGACTAGAAAGATTATCAGAATCGGTTAATTTTGCCGAAATCGGGTCAAAAAATAGAGAAAATATCAGAATTAACCAAGCGATGGTAACAACCCATCGCAGATAGTGCATTGATCGTTCGGGAATTTGTGCAAACATAGGTCCAAGTAGTGACGGAGAAGAGACTTTTAAGGGAGATTAGGGCTTCAATCCTCGAATTATCAAGCTTTTCCTTTAATAGCGGCGAAAAACTGTCCTTTTTGATAGACTAATCTGACCCTTTTCTACTACCGAGGAAATTCCCTTTCCGGCAGCAGAATGCGGCCTTGACAAATTAACAGCGATCCGGTAGATGTAGGAAAATTGTCTTAGAATATTATCTACGCTGCTACTATCACTAAACTAGAACATTAAAGAGCGCATTAGCTTAATCCTTCTCAAAAGTTTAAATTCTATGGCTGAAAGCTTGAACCATAAATCCGAAAAACCTTCTCCCCCTCCCGTACCCCAAGAAAATCCTTGGCTAGAAGCAGTTAAAACCATTGTCACGGCTGGAATTTTGGCTTTTGGCATCCGCACTTTTGTGGCCGAGGCCCGTTATATTCCCTCTTCTTCCATGGAACCCACTCTCCAGATTAACGATCGCCTAATTATCGAGAAAGTTAGCTATCATTTTCAGAAGCCAGAACGGGGTGATATAGTGGTTTTTAGTCCGACAGCCGCTCTCAAAGCTCAAAATTTTCATGATGCTTTTATTAAACGGGTGATTGGACTGCCGGGGGATAAGGTGGAAGTCAAAAACGGTCTAGTTCACGTCAACGGTAAAGTTTTAGCGGAAAAGTATATCGCCGAAGAACCTAATTATACTTTCGGACCGGTGACAGTTCCCCCCGATCAATATTTGGTTTTGGGCGATAATCGCAATAATAGTTATGATTCCCACGCTTGGGGCTTCGTTCCCCGGGAAAACTTAATCGGTCGCGCCGTGGTGCGTTTTTGGCCCTTCAATCGTCTGGGAGGACTTGACAACCCCGACGCTGCCACAAATCGGAATTAATGTCAAGAAAATTTAGTCATTTTCAATAAATTCTAGACATTCTCGACCGGTGAAAGTCTCCACTGGTCTAATATTGGTCTTCTCAATCCCGATCGAAATGACTAGAGATTTTTCAGTATTATGAGGTACAGTAACTAATATCAGTTATCAGTTTTTTAGCCATCAGCTTGTTTCTCCCTCTTCCCTAAAACTGGAGACTTTGTATCTGACCAGTATCAGAATTGCGACAATATTTGGAAAATTGTTTTAATTCTAGTTTTCTATAAATCTAACTTTTCAATATTGCTTTGGGCCATAGACAAATGATCAAGATCCAGTGGATCACTGTCAACATAATCTTTTGCGGTCATATCTTCTAAGCTTACTACTAAACCATCAGACTGAAAACGTCCAGATTTAGGTAATAAATTTAACCACTTGTCTAGCCATTTGTCCCATCCAATGCCATTATAGTCGTCTTGTTCTTCTTCACGAATAAAATAAAACATAAGTTCAGGATTTTCATCATTCCACGAAGGTCTTGCACTAACTCTAATTTCTCGCAAAGCTCGTAAGGCTTCCCCTTCATCACTTTGTTTAGTATGCTTATCTTGCATCCGTTTTTGAAGTTTACTGACAAATTGAATAAAATCATCTGGAAAAGCAAAACGGATTCTTTTTCTTGCTATCGCTTGTGTTAAGAGTCTTTTTTCTTGATCAGTTACACAACCCTGTTGACGATTCCATTGTAAGATTAATGCTTTTTCGACTGTCATTACCCTATCGAGATCAGCTACTAAGTTTAGTTTGGCAACTCCTTCAATGTAAGCGTATTGAGGTCGTCTGCCTTTTTTTATCTCACTAATTTGTTCAGCTTCAATTTCTACCAGAGGAACAACTTCTAAAAAAGGACGTTTACAACAAGAACGGACAATATCGCAAGTTTGTGTAACAACAACTAGACCTTTTACTTCCGATTCTACAAGATCATTTTCTTCAGCATCTTGCTTTCTAGAATCAGGTGTAAGAGGAAATTGAGGATTAAATCGATGAACAAACCACTGTTCTCCTAAAACAAAATCCCCTTGACACCATTTGTGTAACTCATTGTTAATGAGATCAATCTGTTTGCTTTCCACTGCGATTTTGACCACTCCTCAATGTTTTAGCAGGTCTAGAACGTCCAACATCATGATGAATAGAATCTTGTAAAGCATCAATTAATATCTCCGGTGGTAAAGGCCTACGAAGCTCACTCTCCTCCTCAGACAAGGGTGTTAATTGCGGTCTTTTGGGTGGATTACCACGCCCAAGATTCTCTCTTACTTTATCATATTCTCCTGCTCTTAATTGGTCTAAAGGCAGTTCCCCATCAGCATTAGGATTCAATAATAACTTACGGTTAAGACTTGCACTTCCTCGATCAATATATCTAATCACTCCCAGTAATCTATTTAATTTCTCCTCATTGTCACTAGCTAGAGGCTGTCCACTTGCCCAAAAATGAATGCTTCGACGTGAAACATCAAATAGTTTGGCAACTTGCTCCCAGGTCAGTCCACTGGTTTTTCTTAGTTCATTAATCGCTTTTTGACTATCTTGAAAAAGATGAGGATTGTGCTTCGGAATAACTATTCCGCTATTAGTTCTTTCTGAAATCGCTAGTAACTTTTGAGTGGCAAGACTACCAGAGCTAATGGTACTGGATTCCGCAATACCAGCAAACATTCTAAATCGTTTTTGAGGATTGATTGGGCCAAAAGTATTTGAACGTTCAAGCACTAAGTTACTCATTGTTCACCTCCAAAGCGTCTTAGAAATTCTTCGGTTACTGACCATCGGAAAAAAGTATAAATTCTTTCAGAAAATCGTTTTGCATCCTCTAAAATTTTTTCAACGTCAAATTCTTGATTCTCTGAAATAGACATATCTAAATCAAGAAACCAACTCGGTTGATCAATCGGTTCAAGGACATTTGGATCAAAAGTAGCGTTACTGGGAATCAATCCCCATCGTGCTAAAAGTGTCCCTTGGGTATTAGGTAACTGAAACAGAGATTCATTATAACTTTGAAGAATATGTTCTTGAAATGTTGACGCGGTGATATTTATCAGTTCTGATCTGACTAAATTAGAAATATTCTCTACATGAATACCCTCAATACGATCAACGTATCTAATACCGATTCGCTCAACAAGGTTGGGTTGAATATGTTCATTAACCGCAGTTAAAACTTCTCTCATTCGCTCTAAAAAGTCCTGACGACTGACATACTTTGATGTGTCTAAGGCTACAAAATTAGATGCTAATGAGACTCGCCAATGATTATTGGCATCTGTAAATCGCCAGATAGCCTCAGCTTGAGATCTGACGGCATCTTTTTCTTGATTATCAAAAGTTAATTGATAAGTTCGTTCCTGCCGTAACTTAGGATACTTTGTTCTAATAGCTTCCTGAAATGGAGTCACAAATTTCTTATCCTCAACGGCCAGAATTTGTGGGAACCGTACTTGTCCAAGCACACACACTAGAGGTGCATTAGTTAAGTGAACCTCTGGAGGAGTTGGATCGATCAGTGGATTGTTAATATCGACCACTTTGGACATTTTAGGCTATTTATCTCCTGTATTAAGCGTTTTTAGCTAATAAGTAGGGAGGCACAATTATTTGTAGGATGGGTTAGCGGTAGCGTAACCCATGCAGGCGTTGGGTTTCATGCTTCAACCCAACCTACGTTCATCTTATATTTAATTCCACCCACCCACTCAGAACACAATAACTATCGGAAGAACTGTTCTGTATCTCCATTGTACGGCAAGACTGTGAAATAACCAGTGAAGTTTAAGAATTGCTATATTTAATTTTCCGATCGATTCTCTCTCTACACCTTCCCCCTCTCTCAGCCAGATGGAGTGGTTGATACTGCCATTAACCCACCCCATTTCCACAGAAAAGGGCTAAATATAAAAATTCCCCCTAAAACTAGGGGGATTCAAGCATCTATTTGAACATATTACTCACGGAATTGTCCTCATGGATGCGCCATATTGCCTCACCCAGAATCGGGGCAACCGGCAAGACTTTTAGTTGCGGGAAAAAATGTTCTTGCGGCACGGGAATCGTGTTAGTAACGATCACCTCCTCGACTATGCCACTGGATAAACGCTCGATCGCAGGACCGGAAAAAACCGGATGGGTGGCACAAGCATAAACCTGTCGCGCCCCCTTATCTTTCAGTAACTGCGCCCCTTGAGCGATCGTACCGGCCGTATCGATCATATCATCGACTAAAACCGCCGTTTTATCCTTAACATCGCCGATCAAGTTCATCACTTCCGCCACATTATGGGTTTGCCGGCGTTTGTCAATAATTGCCAGGGGTGCATCATCGAGTTTTTTGGCAAAAGCCCGCGCCCTAGCCACCCCACCCACATCGGGAGAAACCACGACGATATCGGGTAATTTTTTACTGAGAAGATAGTCCACCACCACTGGGGAACCGTAAACGTGATCGAAGGGAATATCGAAATAACCTTGAATTTGGGCCGAATGCAAATCCATGGCCAACACGCGACTTGCCCCCGCTTCCGTGATTAGATTAGCCACCAGTTTAGCTGCGATCGATTCCCGTCCGGCGGTTTTGCGATCGGCGCGAGCATAACCATAATAGGGAATTACGGCGGTAATTTGTCGGGCAGAAGCACGACGACAGGCATCAATCATGATCAACAATTCCATCAAGTGATCGTTGACGGGATGGCAACAGGGTTGAATTAAATAGACATCACAGCCGCGGATCGATTCCTGAATCTGGATGTACAATTCACCATCGGCGAAACGTTTACGAATCATCGGTCCCACATCCATACCCAGATAACGGGCCACCTCTTGGGCAAGAGATACATTAGCGGATCCCGAAAAGAGACGCAGACGATTGCTGTCCGACGCGGCGGGAAACATCGGATGTCGCATCAAAGTAGCAGAATAGCTCACAGCAGATTCTTTACCCTCAAACTCAAGGCACTTTTTTCTATCATCTCAGTTTTGTTGAAAATCTGAGTGGATTTCTTTGTTAGATCTCAATCTTAACCAATTACCGATCATCTTCCAGTCGTTGCGGCCCCTTTTAGCGGCAATTGCCATGGCCAAATTGCCGCCGGATTTTGTCAAAACCGATTAACGTTTGGCTAACTTTTTCACCGGTAATTTACGCAGACGGATCGATTTCGGGGTAATTTCTACCAACTCATCTGGTCCAATGTATTCGAGGGCGCGTTCGAGACTCATATCCACGGGGGATTGTAACTGAACCAATTCATCCCCGGTGGCGGAACGATGGTTAGTTAACTGTTTAGTTTTGCAGATATTAATCTCCACGTCTTGGGGCCGGTTACTTTCGCCGATAATCATGTTTTTGTACACTTTTGTCCCCGGAGTAATAAAGAATACCCCCCGGTCCTCGGCGTTTTTGAGGGAGTAGAAAGTGGCGACTCCTTCCTCAAAGGCAGTAATCACGCCATTGTAACGGGTGGCTAATTCCCCGGAAAAAGGACGATATTCGAGAAAACTATGGTTCATAATCCCCTCACCGCGACTCAGACGGATAAATTCCCCCCGGAAACCGATTAAACCCCGGGCCGGAATCACGAATTCCAATTGAGTACGGCCATTGCTGCCCGTCTGCATATCCTGCATTTCCCCTTTCCGTTGGCCGAGACGTTCGATACTGGAACCTACCGCTTCTTCGGGTACATCTAAAACGAGGTATTCGTAGGGTTCGCAGGGTTGACCGTTTATTTCCCGATAGATAACCTGCGGCTGCGATACTTGGAATTCGTAGCCTTCCCGACGCATGGTTTCGATGAGAATGCCTAAATGCAGTTCTCCCCGTCCCGAAACTAGGAATTTCTCGGCAGAATCACTTTCTTCCACCCGCAGAGCGACGTTAGTTTCTAATTCTCGCATCAGACGATCGCGAATTTGCCGCGAGGTGACAAAAGTGCCTTCCTGACCGGCAAAGGGAGAATCGTTAACCGAGAAGGTCATTTGTAGGGTCGGTTCATCGACTTTAATTAGGGGTAAAGCTTGCGGGTCATCGGCTAAAGTTACCGTTTCCCCGATGTTAGCGTCAGCAAAACCAGCCACAGCAACGATATTACCGGCGCTGGACTCGTTTAGTTCCACCCGTTTGAGGCCTTCAAAACCAAGAAGTTTTGTTATTTTACCCTTGACAATTGCGCCCGTATCCTTTACTAAAGCGGCCTGTTGACCGGCTTTAATTACGCCGTTATGGATGCGGCCGATAACGATGCGTCCTAAGTATTCCGAGTAATCGAGGGTGGTTACTTGCAACTGTAGGGGTTTGTTAACGTCCCCGGCCGGTGGTGGAACGTGGTGTAAAATCGCCTCAAACAGGGGCTGCATATCTTTGTCTTCGTCTTCGAGGCTTTCTTTGGCGAATCCTTGCATCCCGGAAGCGAACAGAGTAGTAAAATCACATTGGTCGTCATCGGCACCCAGTTCCACAAACAGATCGAAAACTTTGTCCACGGCTAGGTTAGGATCCACGTTAGGGCGATCGATTTTATTAACCACGACAATCGGTCTTAATCCCTTTTCTAGGGCTTTTTTCAGCACAAAACGCGTCTGGGGCATCGGCCCCTCGTTAGCATCGACAATCAGGATACAACCGTCCACCATACCTAAAACCCGTTCCACTTCGCCACCAAAGTCGGCGTGACCGGGAGTATCGACGATGTTAATCAGGGTGTCTTGGTAACGAACGGCGGTGTTTTTGGCCAGAATGGTGATACCGCGTTCTCTTTCGAGGTCATTGGAATCCATGACGCAGGTGGGTACATCTTCCCCTTCTCGAAAGATCCCCGACTGTTTGAGGAGTGCATCGACGAGGGTGGTTTTCCCGTGGTCAACGTGAGCAATGATAGCAACGTTACGAATAGGCAGAGACATAAAATATTGAAGTAGTCTTAGGTTTATTTTTACGGGTAAACATTTCTTAATAATTCTAGCTTAGACTGACCAGCACCGTTAGCAAATCTTTATTTTTCCTTGATTTCCCATCAGCAAGCTCTACTGATTACTGTTTACAGAATCCCCAAACCCTAGGCAAGCAACCCACCCTCGCAGGAGTCGAGACGATAGAAAAGACGACTGGAGGCAGGGGGTAGGGGTAAATTAAAGCTAGAGTGAAAATCCTCTTGAACTTTGTAGGTTAAGCGGGGGGAAACTTGGCGAACAATTTGTGTCAACAGTTTGTCACCGGTTTTTTGGAGAATGGGACGGGGAATTTTATGAATAAACTTGGGAAACTTAACCATAACATCCATACGCAGTTCCCAGGTGACTTGGGTGATAACCGCCGGAATTTCCCGTCCCTGTTGCCGAAAAATTGCCTCAATTTCCTGACTAGGAGAAGATAGCGGCATTTCCTCTAGTTTCATAATTGCCTGATAATCCACTAGATAGCCCAAAAACGGTTGATCGGGAATGGGAACACTGCGAGTATGATAGACTCCATTGACGGGCAGCTCCAGAACCACAGCGATTTTCGGCTCCAGTTCATAGCCAAAAGCACCATATTTCCCGATGGTGATAATATAACCATTGTCACCGAAGGGCAGAGTTTTCATCGGTTCGGCACAACGACAAAACCAACCTTCGTGAGCGCCCAGATAATCGGCAACCTTGTCCTGATTGCTATACATATCCATACATCCAGCAAAATGGGTTTGAAAACCGAGAAATTGATTGTCTTCTTTGACTTCTACAGATTCGCGAGCTAGGGAGTTAATGGGGGGACGCTGCATGACTTATAAACCTGGCAAATGATAGTGCTAGAAACATTTGGGGATTAACCGCCAAAGGATCAGGGAAATTTGTAGAATCGAGATTAGTGTAACGTATTGTTAAAAACTATTAGGTGAAGAAGCGATGAAAGCATTTGTAGCAGGAGCCACAGGGGAAACGGGACGGAGAATCGTTGCCCAATTAGTCGAACGTCAGATTCCCGTGCGTGCTTTGGTGAGAAACCCAGAGAAAGCGGCGGAAATTTTGCCCGCAGGGGTGGAAATCGTCGTCGGAGATGTCCAACAGGCCGATAAGTTAGAGGCACTAATCGCTGATTGTAGCGTTTTGCTATGCGCCACGGGAGCCAGACCGAGTTTTAATCCCACGGAACCTTTGTTAGTGGACTACTTGGGAACTAAAAATCTCATCGATGCCGCAAAAAAGAAAGGAATCGAGCATTTTGTTCTCGTTACTTCCCTCTGTGTATCGAACTTTTTCCATCCCCTCAATCTCTTTTGGTTAATTTTATTCTGGAAAAAACAAGCGGAAGACTATTTAATCAATAGTGGACTAACCTACACGATTGTGCGCCCTGGAGGCCTTAAAAACGAGGATAATCTTAATGCCATTAAAATGTCATCCGCCGATACCCTTTCTGAGGGCAATATTCCCCGCACAAAAGTGGCCTCGGTTTGCGTAGAATCCTTATTTTATCCCGCCGCTAACAATAAAATTATCGAAATTGTTGCCCCCTCAGACGCACCCAATCTCGATTGGACCCAATTGTTTCAAAGTGTCGGCTAAACAGTTATCAGTTATCAGTTATCAGTTAACCTCTTAACCAGTCAAATAATTGACCGAGGGTGATTTGAAAATTCGTAGCAAAAGCGGGGACGGGTAAAAGAGCATTTTCTGATTCAAAAATAGCGATAGTTCGATCACTAAAATAAACAAAGATAATTTCTTCTTCTGGATCGATTAACCACCCCATTTGAGTGCCGTGATCCAGACAATAAAGAATATTTTTAACAACTTTAGTCTGATTTTGATCGGGAGAGAGAATTTCAATCAACCAGTCAGGAGCGATCGCAAAATTATTTAATACTTTTCCCTCGCCATCGCGGGGAATATTTTCCCAGAGAAAAACTGAAACATCAGGAACTAGAGAACGACTGCCAAAAGTACAACGCAATTCAGGATAGGCACGGGCAATTCGTTGGGGTTTTAGACTAGCGTTAATAGCTGGAACTAAATCACCTTGAATAGTGCTATGTTTACCTTGGGGCATTGGTTTAGGAATAATTTGACCGTCAATAAATTCCTTGGCGGGTTTAGTTTCTGGTAATTGTAGAAATTCCCTTAGTGTCAGGGAATTATTAACAGTGACAACCATAAAATTTTTTTATTGATCGCTATGATCGTTAATTTTATCGCAATTTCTCCAAGCAGAGAAGATCAAAAACGGGGCGTTGTCAAATTGAAAGATAATCCGAATCAGATGGGAACTCAAATTACTTTGATAGCAAGGATTGCATTGCATCTTTCATATTCTGATCTGACAACGCCACTTTACAAATCTTGCCAAGAAATATTAGGAATAAACTGACCGATTATCTCCGGATCATCAGTCCATTCAATTTCTGTAATTTCTCTTCTGGGAGTTACCGCAGTAAGTTTAGATTCAATTGATAAAAGCAGGTCTGCGTTTAGCCATGACTCACTGTAATGGGAAAAATCGCTAACATTAACTAAGCCAAATTTTAACAGAGTACATTTTGAGATTAGTGCGGATGAATTGATCAAAAAAGTAGTGGAAGTTTCTAATAATCGGGAAAAACTCAATAAACTTAATAAATATCGATGTAAGGGTTTGCTAAGATCAAATTGATCTTCGGTAAATTCAGTGTTGTTCACACTAATTTCTTGATTTAGAAAGTAAATGAACCCGTTTTGATGTGTTTTAAAAGCAAGAATATTGTCTAATTCTTCAATGGGTTGTAAAGATTGAAAAATTTGATTAGCTGATTCGGTTGCTTCATAATAATTACCCGCTTGAAGATGTTTAAGTTGATCATAGAAATATTGAGGTAAAATAATATCTTTACCGAAATCTAGGATTAACGCTGGATTGTGAATACATAAATCAGGTTCAATGCCGTAAATTTCCTTCATTTTTGGGTTCCTTTTTTAAGTCAAATTAAATTAATTATTATCAGGTAAAGTATATAATTGAGTGTGTTCACTACTTCCACATTGATTACACCTATTTCCACTTTCTTGCCAACTCTCTTGACGATGAGCTAGAGTACAGTTACTACAGAAATAAACCTGTTGCCTAGGTCGAAATTCTTCTTGAGTTAAGAGATCCCTTGAACCAATGACTGATTTTAATAATTCTTGAATGGTGGGATTATAGTCAGTATCTAAAAAGGCAGTATTGTTATTCGTAGAATGATCATTAGATGAATCTTCTAAAAAATCGTTTGATTCCCATACTTCAACTAATTCAAACTCAGGTAAAGTAAATTCTTGTGGGTTAGAATTAGATAATTCGGGAGGAATATCCCGCCATACTATTGAAGATTGATCAGGTGTGGGAGTAGGTCGATTAGATGATGATGTGGAAATATCTCGCCATCTAATTGAGGAGGGGTGGGAAGGTAGTCTCGAACCGTTGGCTTTATTAAAACAATAAATAATAATTCCAGCAATAAAAATACATCCAACAGCAACTAACCAAAACATAGAGATAACCTATTAATTATCCACGATCTTCCCATTTAATTTGTCTTAAATCAATGGGACTAGGCACAGTATAAGCTTTAGTGCTGTTTCCATGACCACAGGAACTACATTGACAATTATTATATTGCCAACTATCTTCATGGTAAGCTAATCGGTGGACTGAACATAGATAAACTTTTTCTCCAGGCCGAAAGGGTTCTTGACTAATCATATCTCTAATTTCTCCCTGACTTATATCAATCAGAATATTATTAAGATCATCAGGTATAGGAACAACATTTTTGTTAGCCAAAGAAGATGAAGTTGATGGTGACGACTGAGAATTGCTACTGTTCCTACTAGAGCTATTATTGCTAATAGCACCTATTACGATTAATATAGCAAGGATTATCCACCCAATCGGAAACCATGCAATTAAAGCTAGAAGACATATGATACCAAGCCAACCAGAACATCCAGAATTACTGTTATTGTTACTCATAATAATCCCTTCCTGATTCTTTTAATCCCTCCCTGATTCTTTGTAGATGAGAAGTGTTTTTAGTTAGATATTCAATACGATTGGGTATGTAAATAACGCTATCTACACTTTCTACACTTTTTCCTAAATCTTCTTGATTGGGATTTGAATTGTAGCTATACATAAAGAAAATAAAGCCTTTATCAGCATTCTCTCCGACTGATATAGGAATACTTCCATTTTGGAAATTACTTCCATTTTGAAAATTACTTCCTTGAAAGTAAGTATCAAAATGAGGATGAAAAATAGATCGAGCATCGACGATATCCATTTTTCGAGATAAATCAATTTCTTGATATTTTAAATCAACCGATTGAATTGACTGTTTTTGTGAGGGTTTAGCGACAAGCAGTTTAACTCTTCCACCACTACCAAGCTTATCCCCACCTTTAAAAACAGAAGACTTAAGATACTCTGGGTGGCTATCGCTTAACTCCCTTAGGTTTTGAAAATCTTTTGATGACATTTCTTCTATGTAAAATTCAAACGGAGAGTTATGTTGTTGACTGTTAAAAATATTCCCTAAACCTGGTAAATTAGCAAGTAGGAGTAGGACAATAACAACAATTCCCAAGAACATCAGAAATTGAATTATATCTATTTTTTTTCTAGGTATTCTTCGATTTTTTGTTGATCCATCTTGCCAAGTTATGGCTGAATTTTCAGAGGATATATTAACATTATCATTTCTTTTTCTTTTTCGTAAATTAGCCCCAACATTTCCATAAATTTTAGGTTGAATTTGTTGAGCCGTTCTTCCCAGAAAAAATTTCATGTCTTCACGACAGGGATCATAAACAATAGATAAGCACCAAGGATGATAAAAAAATGCCTGTTGCGTGTTCATATCTGTCCCAGACATAAAAGCCCTCAGATTAGGATGAGAGTGATACCAACCCACAATATTATCGTCTGGATGTTGTGCCTTAGCATAGTCCATAATTCCCGTCCAAGAATTAGGGGTAAAATCTAAATGTGCGCCTGTGCCAACAGTAGCAGGGGCAGCTACGGCTGCGGTAATATCAACATAGATTTCTAACTCAGTATCTTCATAGGCATTCCCGAAAAGAATTCCCCCTTGTTCAACTCTTAGGTTAGATTTTAAATGATCTTTTAGATTGCTTAGAGCATCGGCATTAATATATACTCTATGTACGCTTCCTTCAGGTTGACGATTAATACCTTTTTGTTCCATAAAATCACTGAGATTTTTAGGAATTGGTTTATAAACATCATCGCTTTCTTGCCAGACGATATTTATTTCTTCTCGGTTAGACATGATAATTTACCTATGGAATAGTGAGCAAAAAAGTTTTTACGGACATTGAGGGCAATCATCTAAGAAAATTGCCCATTCTTTTACCATCTAAACATCAGTCCAACTGATATCAGTCCAACCAAAATTAACTTTTAAGGTTTGGGTATCAACGGGAAACCTTGACATATTATTACTAGCCCAAGTTTTTGCTGTACTATTAGCAGGACTGTTTAAATTTAGGACATCTTTAGAGTATTGAATAATTTTGCCAATTCTCAAAATTAACTCGGTTACGGTTTCCCCCGGTGTCCAATAACTTCCTAGACAGACATTTTGGTTAGAAAAAACATTAGGATGAAAAATGGGTGTTAAAAACTTTGCATCGGGTTTTTCTCTAGGATAATTAGTTCCTAGTATGATTTTTACCTGATGAGTATTGCGATAAACAGGATTATTCCCATTAACTTGTTCTATCCCCTTACATCGGTATTCGATGATATATTCATAGGGGGGATTTCCTGTTTTAGAAATCAGTTTTAAACTACCGCCAGAATTCGCAATTAATTCTGAGACTTGTCGTAAATCATTGGTTAGCCTTGTTTCTCTAACACCCATAATTAACCCGCCTCTAAGATAGGATAAACTTCTAAAACATCATCATTTTGAACCCCTGCTGAAGCCAAACTGGTTGCTCCTTCTAATTGTTGACCTGTACTCTGTAAACGCACTGCATAATCAACATTAGCAGGTAAATTCCATTTGGATTGAGTAGTAGAAACAATTTGATCTACTGTCAAAGTGGCAGGTAAAGTTACAGCAGCTTTACGGGTTCCATCTGCCATACGAACGGTAACAGATAAATCGCTCATAGTTCCTCCTATGTTGGGCAAAATTGAATTGATATTCGACCTTGGGATGTCTCGCAATGTAGAATCTCGTTATGAGGAAGACATAATTGTTCAAGGTTAATAGGGTTTTGGGTAGTTGCTAAAGAGAATTTATCTAATATCTGAATCTGTCTTTCTTGTTGACAGTTAGGACATACAATATCTCTTTCAGCAAACTGAGAACGAGGAATGTTGATCGGTTCTTGATCACCACAATTTAAGCATTGCATCCTATCAATGACTTCATTTCGTAGCCAAAGCACCGAATCAGAAAATCCAGACACATCTAACTGTTTAAGAATTTCCTCAACCGTTAAACTTGGTGAATAAGTTAACTTAATACTCGGTTCAAGGGTTAAATCATGGGCTAAACAATACTCTTGACGAGGAATTTTGACCTTAAAGGCATTCCAAGGATTTAAGTTCAAAAAAAGCTTTTCTCCTGCTTCTAATACCCCCTCTTTTTGGTGTAAATAAAGTAAAGCCTGTTGAACTTCCATTGCCGCAATAATGGAAGCAATTGTCGCGGTTGTGGGCATTGATTTCTCTGGGAGATCCCGTTTTAAACCTTGACAAGAATATCGCTGGTTTCGGCGTTTCCACATCCGATCTGTAATGGTACATTCATAACAAGCAGCATCGGTGTTAGGATCGAAGAAACTGATTTCTCCATTAACCACACCAATTCCCCCATTAATCCACGGAATCCCCGCACGATAGGCCATGTTATTAATTGCCCAACGAGCATTAATACTGTCTAAACAACCAATAATAATGTCATGTTCCCGCACATTCCCGACACCAAGATCAAACTCTAAATCTCCCTGAATTGCTCTCACTGATATGTCGGGATTAATCTCTAGTATCATGCGACGGGCTACTTCGACTTTAGGCTGATTTACGTCTGACTCTCTAAACAAAACAGAACGAGTCAAATTAGTAATTGATACAACATCAAAATCAATGACAGTGATATGGCCAACGCCAATTAAAGCCAGATTTTTCAGTACCTCATTCCCTAAAGCACCCGCCCCAACAACTAATACGTTTGCACGGGTAAGTTTATCTTGATTCCACCAATCGATTAGGCCATGTCGGGAATATCGTTCATCTGGCGGTAGAGATACATCAGTCCATTCCATATACTCTAAGAACACTGAGAAATATAGGCTGTTTACTGATTTTATTCAGTGCCTATACTGATATACTACTCCATGATTTCAGAAAAATATCAGGGTAAATGCTAACAAATATCAGATTTTTTACTAAGATGCTATCAGGAGTTTATCAGGATGTAACAACAATGCACAATGAGCCATTTACTCAAGCAGCCCAACAGTGGGACTTACAAACCCTCTACGCTGATCTCACCTTCGCCAAAGGAAAACCCCTAACCCCTGTGGAAAAAACTCATCTGCGTGGCCTACTGTGTGGCTGTAGTCCCTCAGAAATCGCTGAAAAACTCCATAAAAACCCTAACGGGGTAGAGACGGATCTTTGTGCTACGGTGTATCGTTATGTTAAGAATTTACTGGATAAGAATAACGGACGTATTGATAATTGGCGTAATATTACCCAATGGTTAGAAGAAGCAGGTTATAAACATCCTTCTGCTCAAATTCCGATGACTAAGCTTTTACCTGAGCAAAGTGTGGCTAATATAACTAATGTGACTGTAGAAACAACTCAAGTCGTTATTCATTTTAATCTTGCCATCCCTACCTCAAATAATAATGGTAGTTATCAAAATGAATCAGAAAAAAGTCAAGACGCTGAGAAAATGGATACTTGATTAAGCGTTTGAATGATGATCATGTTCATAATCAGGGGAAAACTTCCCGGGAAGAAATTAGGAAACACCACCTAGACGGGCATATTCTAAAATCGACTGGCTAAGAGCATCGCGATCATCGCGGGTGAGATAATAATTCCGGCCGCCGATATCATTGAGAAATCGCAGTAGGGCAAGACAAGCGGACTCTAGATCCGCTCGGTGTCGGGCAGCCGCTAAAGCTTGTTCGCAGGTGGCATAAACTAGGCGATTGCTAATTCCTTCCCTGCCATCCACTCGCCAACATTGAAAAGAATAACCCTGCATTTCTGCGCTCAATTCAATCTGCCAACCGTGATAGTCAAATCGCGTGTAAATCATTTCAAGCAGCCCCTTTTAGGAGAGGAAAGTCACAGGTTTGACCGCTCTGATTGTCTTAGAAGTCCCGCACCTGTCTAACTCTCTAATTTAACGGGTGATTATGGAAACCCTCTGCAAACTTTGTGCAGATTTCGTGCAGAAATGATTTTGTCCACTATCTAAAGGCAGATATTATACTAAATCCGTTGAGGACGTAGGTTGGGTTGAAGCATGAAACCCAACGCCCGCATAGTTTACGCTACCGCTAACCCATCCTACAAATAATTGTGCCTCCCTACTTATTAAATCCGTTGAGTAGTGGGCTACATATCAGCAGAGGCACTCCTGCAAAAGGGTGAATAAATAATCAGTTTTTAATAACCGGATTTGGCATTACTTCAAGCGATAACCAAGACCGTGAACGGTTTCAATAAAGTCTTCCGGCGCACCCAGGGATTTTAGCTTGTGACGAAGACCGCGAATATGGGAAGTAACGGTTTCCTCGGCTGGAGAATCGTCCAAAGACCAAACTCGCTCAATAATACCCGATCGACTTAAGACCCGGCGCCCATGGGTAACAAGTAATTCTAAGAGAGCGAATTCCTTGGGGGTGAGGGAAAGAAGTTGACCGTTATAACTGGCCTCGTGGGTACTGGGATTTAACTGCAAACCCCCCCAAGATAATAAAACACTGCTGGTACTGCTGCCACGTCGGATCAAGGCCCGAATCCGCGCCATTAATTCGCCCAAATCGAAGGGTTTAGTGACATAATCATCGGCCCCTGCGTCTAATCCGTCGATTTTATCGATTACCGTATCCCTTGCGGTTAATAATAGGACGGGAACGGTGGCATTAGCAGAGACGGGATGATGGGATTCCGCTCGTCGCAGACGTTGACAGAGTAAAGTTCCGCTTAATTTTGGCAGGGTGACATCGAGAACTAAAAGATCATATTTGCCTAATTCTAGCCAATTCCAGCCTTCTTCTCCGTCTCTAGCCACATCAACAACGTATTGTCGCTCGCTCAAGGCCTCTCGCAAAATCTCGGCTAGTTGCATATCATCTTCTACTACTAAAATTCGCATGGTCTAGACATAGAGTAAGCTGGAAATAGCGTCGGTTAACTCCTGATGAATTGGCTCAAACAAGGAAAATGGATCGCGGGAGGTTTCGGGCTAACTGTCTTATTGATGGGAACTATTAGCCTAGTTTCCTATCGCAATACCCTCGCTCTGCGTCAGCGCGCTGCCGAGGTGGAAGTTACCTACGAGATTATCGATAATCTCAGTAATCTTTACGCTAACATGGCGGTGGCCGAATCGGGAAGACGGGGTTATATCAAAACTGGCAGCCCCAGTGAATTGGGCCGTCATCGTCGGGCGATCGCTTTGATGCAATCTAACTGGCAACTCCTGGCTAAACAATTAGAAAACGGCACAGATTTCGAGCGGGAAATGGTGACTCAGATCGGGGATTTAATGTATCGGCGAATTGCTCTATTTAATCAATCGATCGCTACCTATAAATCCGATCGATCTGATGATATTTCTCAAGATGCAATCACGGTTAAAAGTGTCCAGATTCGGGATAAGTTTCAAAATCTTCTTATCTATTTACAAGCTAGTCAGAAAAGGAATTTAAGAAGTAGCATTGCTAGTTCTAGGGATAGTATCCGCGAAAATTCTCTGTTGGGTTTACTGGGAACTTTTACTAGCTTTGGGATTATTTGCGGAGTTTATTTTTTAGTTTTTTGGCAAGAGAAACGGCGACAAAACAGTGAAAAAATTCACCAATTATTACTACAAGAAAAAGAAATTTCTGATCTAAAAATTCAGCTTTTTTCCATGATATCCCATGAATTCCGAACCCCTTTAACCGTGATTCTTTCTGCCTCGCAGTTATTAGAAAATGGCTTAAAAGATGCAGATCAGTCGAGCAGAAAAAACCTATATAGAATCCAGTCTTCTGTCAAGCTAATGAATCAATTCTTAACAGATATTTTGATTTTAACTAGGGCAGAATCTGGCAATCTCAGTTGTCAACTAGAGCCGCTCGATATTGAAGCTTTTTGTTTAAATTTGGTCGAGGATTTTCAATTTATTAATAAAAATAATACGCCGATTAAATTTGTCAGTCAGGGATTGATGATTCGTCCCTATCTAGATGAGAAACTGCTCTACTCGATTTTAAGTAATTTACTCTTAAATGCGATTAAATATTCCCCCACGGGAGCAGGGATTAGTTTGATTTTGTGGAAAGATAGCGATCGCATTTTTTTTCAAGTCCAGGATCACGGGATCGGGATTGCCGAGGAAGATAGAGGTAAGATCTATGAACCCTTTTATCGGGGTCAGAATGTGGAAAATATTATCGGCACGGGATTGGGGTTAGCAGTGGTTAAAAAATGCGTCGAACTCCACCGTGGCGAAATCGCCCTAGATAGCCAAGTGGATAAGGGAACAAGCTTTACTGTCAAACTGCCGATTTCACCTTAGTTTCAGCTTGAGCGGTCTAAAAATTACGAAAAGAATGTAACTTTCTTTCTTCCGAAATGGGACGAAAGCAAAGAAGAATTTTTAAGTAAGTAGTTATAATTAAATTGAAGATAGATTTTGCCTCTGATCCCCCCTTAATCCCCCCTTGATAAGGGGGGTGCCGATCCCCCCTGCTCCCCTTGATAAGGGGGGTGTCTGACAACTTTTAACACCTACCTACTTATCTTCTAGATAAATCGATCGCAAAGTCCAATCTCGATCGATCCTGAAACCGCCACCAGTGCGTGATCGCAGCCGGAATTAGTCCAGAATCAACTCACTCCGGGTTGATGGCATGGCAACTTTTAGGCAAAAATAGGGCTTTTACCGCCAAAAAAGCCTATATTTCTGGACTTCCCCCATACATAAATACTAAAAAATTAACAAAACCCTTACTGCAGGTCGCTTCTAAGAAAAAATTGAAAAGAGGCTACTGGGTACATTTTTTACTTGAAAATGGCTGTACCGTTGACTGTATCTGGAGTAGAG
>NZ_JAPZSR010000425.1:0-34701 GCF_027531875.1 Microcystis sp. LE19-84.1B
ATAAGGGACTTGCGCTTTGATAATGTACCTTTTGGGCGAACGCAGTTCGCCCCTACATTGTGGACAAAATCCGTTACTGTAGGGGCGCAAAGCTTGCGCCCTCCGATCGATTGGGATATTATTCCCACGCAAGTCCCTAAGGTTATTTATTTTTAGGAATTGGGGGAAGTTGCGGTGATTTTCGGCGAGAATTAGAACCGGATATTTTCGGGGGTAGGGGTGCAGAATTGCGATTAGATAAACTTTTAAGGCTCTTTTTCATATTAGCAGGTTCCGGCAGTTCTAGAGTTACCCCTTCCCTAGCAGTCATTGTTTCCTCTGGTAGGCATAAATCAAAAACAAAGGCAGAATTATTAGTTAAATCGGCCAATTCTAATTTTACCATCTCTGGAGAGGATTCTCGTGCCAATAAAGGTTCAATTTCGTTTTTAATCAACTGTTCTAATTGAGCCAGATAATCGATCTTAACAGGAGTAACAATTAAAGTTAACATTTCTTGCCAACCTTGCCCCCCCAATTCGGCCAAAATATCCCCATAACAGCGAATTTGCCAGCTACCTATTCCTAAATCTCGATAGGAAAAAATTTCCAGCCAACCTCCGGCATCCGATCGATAATAATGGGTATATCGTTCGCTACTTTCGGGAGATTCGTAATCGATACGCACTTCAATATGAGCAAAAGGAGAATCCAGACGGGCCAAAAGACGATAGTTTCCCGAGACAATTTCTAGGGAATTAGTAGAAATTGTGCGTCCGTGATTTTCCCCTTGTTTTTGCAGTATAAATTCCATAATCCTAGCCTAGGCCTAATGTTTCCCCATGACGCTAAAACTTAGGATTTGTGCCGGGAGATTTGCACTTTTAATTCCCCTGCTTGTGTCAGTAAATCCGCTTGGGTTAGACTAATTTGCTCTTGGGTGGCCATCCATTTCAGTTGTACCGTGCCATTTTCAGCCTCAGCATCCCCTAAAATTATACAGCCCACGGCCTTAGCTCGATCGGCCCGTTTAAATTGTTTCCCGAAAGCGCTGCCACTCAAGTCTAACTCGACGCTAAACCCCAATCCGCGTAATTGCTGCGCTAACACCACACTGCGGGCCTCAGCTTTTTCTCCTTTGGAGACGAGATAAAAATCGGGAACCAAAAAAGATAAAGATTGCTTTTGTTGTAATAATATAATCAGACGTTCTAAACCGATTGCCCAACCCACTGCTGGTGTGTCTAGACCGCCTAATTGAGCTATTAAACCATCATAACGACCACCACCGCAAACCGTAGCTTGAGAGCCTAAATCATCGGACTGAATTTCAAAGGCCGTATGGGTGTAATAGTCCAATCCTCGCACTAAACAGGGATTAAGATTATAGATAACTCCCAAATCAGTTAGTAAAGATTGTACCCGTTCAAAATACTTTTGAGAATCACTGCCGAGGTGTTCAAGAATACTGGGGGCATTCTCACAGATAATCTTGGTTTTCTCGTCCTTACTATCCAAAATTCGCAGGGGATTTTTTTCTAATCTCTGTTGAGAATCCGCATCTAAATCAGCTTTGTAGGGAGTCAAATAATCTAGCAAGGCCTGACGATAATTTTGCCTATCTTGGGCATTTCCCAGGGAATTAAGGTCTAATTTTAGGTTTTCTAGACCCACAGCTTTTAATATCTCGCTGGCAAGGGTAATTACTTCCACATCCGCCCTAGGGTCATCACTTCCCAACAATTCGACCCCGATTTGATGAAACTGTCGCTGCCTACCCGCTTGCGGACGTTCATAACGAAACATTGGCCCCTTATACCAGAGTCTTTGTACTCCTCCAGCTGCCTGTAATTTGTGTTCAATGTAGGCGCGAACGACCCCAGCCGTTCCTTCCGGTCGCAAAGTCAGGGAACGTTGACCGCGATCGAGGAAACTGTACATTTCTTTACCTACCACGTCCGTCGCTTCCCCGATACCCCGTTCAAAAAGTTGCGTCTGTTCAAAAATGGGAGTTCGTATCTCTTGATACAGCGCAGTCCCTAAAATTCTGCTGGCAGTTTCCTCTAACCACTGCCAGTAACCGACCTCCGCCGGTAAAATATCTTTTGTGCCTCGGATTGCCTGAATTTCGCCCATAGTTCTCTGTATTTTTATCCTTAATTCAACAATCTTAAACCGCTGAGAGTCACTAATACCGTCGATCCTTCATGACCGATGACACCTAGAGGTAAAGTTATATCACCAACAAAATTGGCTATTAGCAATATGCCGATAAAGGCGAGGGCGAAAGTGATATTCTGTTTAACAATGCGATTGGCACGACGACCAAGGTTAATCGCGCTGGGAATTTTGGCTAAATTATCGGACATAAGGATAATATCGGCCGTTTCCAAGGCCACATCACTACCCGCTTTTCCCATGGCAATCCCCACATTAGCCATAGCTAAAGCGGGCGCGTCATTAATGCCATCTCCTACCATAGCGACAGTATGATATTTTTCTTGCAGATTTTTGATCACGGTTAACTTATCTTCGGGCAGTAAATCAGCGTAAACCTCCTCAATGCCGAGTTTTTCAGCGACTTTATCGGCACTTTGTTGATTATCACCCGTAATTAAAACTATATGTTCGATACCGATCTTTTTTAGTTTCTCCACCAGATTAACTGCCGATTCACGAAGGGTATCGGCCACAGCGATCGCACCGAGCATTTGATTCTCTTGTACTACCCAAACGAGGGTTTTACCTTCTTTTTGTAAACGCTCGTGGATAGCTAGGATATTCTGGTCAAGATCAGCAATATGGTCACGAATATAGGCAAAATTGCCCACAGATACCGACTTATCGGCAATTTTTCCCGTGATACCCCGTCCCGATACCGCTTGTACCTGATTAGCACTGAAGAAATTTATACCACGTTCGATCGCTGTGGCGGTAATAGCGGCCCCAATGGGATGTCCGGAACAGGATTCTAGGGATGCAGCCACCGCTAACACCTCATTTTCGCTGACTGCATGGACAGGGATAATTTCCACCACTTGCAACTTACCAAGGGTGAGAGTGCCAGTTTTATCAAAAGCGATCGCTCGTATGCGGCCGATCATCTCCAATCTTGCGCCATTTTTGAATAAAATCCCCTGTTTTGCCCCGTTAGCGATACCCGATAACAAAGCTGGCATAATTGAGGCCATTAAAGCACAGGGAGAAGCCACCACGAGAAAAATTAAGGCCCGATAGATAGTGGTTTCCCAGGTCCAACCCCAGAAAAAAGGCGGTAAAATCCCGAAAATTAAGCCCAAAATCACGATAATTTCCGCATAACCCCGCTCGAAACCTTCGATAAACTGTTGGGAGGGAGGGGATTCATTTTGTGCCTTTTCTACCAAACGAATCACCCTCTCAATTAAGCGACTTTCGGGGGGAGTTTCCACCTTTAAACGTAGCACTCCCGCACCGTTGAGAGTTCCCGCAAAGACTTCTTCACCGATAGTTTTATCCACGGGAAGGGATTCCCCAGTAATTGGCGCTTGATTAATGGGACTGTTTCCCTCCATAATAATGCCGTCAATAGGGATTAATTCACCCGGTTTGACCAAAACTGTATCACCGATGTGTAATTGCTTGATAGGAACCTCTTTTTCGCTGTCTCCCGTGATTAATCTAGCAGTATCGGGAGTCATAGCCATGAGAGAACGAATATTGCGATCGGTTTTCGCCAGGGCAATCTGTTCTAATGCGCCACTAATGGCGAAAATCAGGATTAAAATGGCTCCATCGATGATGAGATAGTAATTACTGTCCCAGAGTCCCAAAATCGCCGCCCCTAACGCCGCTACAATCATTAACAGGTCCACATCCAGTTCTTTTTCCTCAAATAAAGTCGTTAACCCTGCTTGGGTACTCTCGTATCCTCCCACCACATAGGCGATCGGTAGTAGGATTAAAGCTAGGCCGATCAGATTAAGGTGTAGGCATAACCAACCAAAAAAGACTAAAATAGCGCAAATTCCTGCGGCAACTGCCGAGGAATACTCAGACAACCAAGAGGACGAAATACTCTGAATCATGGAGCGATGGCAATTAATTCTCTCCCCATTCTAGAAAAAATTGGATCGATGCAGAAAACCCCTAAGACATTATCCCCCGCAGCCAACCTAGCCGATAATAATTGGAATTTTGCCGAGGTTTGGATCGATCCGCTGCTATCTCCCCCCTATATCTTGCTTTTACTCGCTGAATCTTCAGGAAACTATCGCGTGTACGATCCCTCTGAGGGTTATCAGGTAGTATTTACCGGTGCGAGTTACGAGGAAGCGGAAAATTGGCTATTAGAGGACGAATTTGAACCGGTAGAGGGACCACTTTCGGCAGTAGAGATATAATTTCCTTATCTCCTTTCCCCCTTTCTCCGATGCTATCCTTACTAAAAAAGCGATGGAATTGGCTAAAATCGCTCTTTATTGCCAGTCCAAAGGCAATTAAACCCAAAAAAGTCAAAAATACTCCGCCAGAACCCAGCGACGCACCAGAGGAATAGAGCGAACTCATGAAAACCGACACGATTTTCTACCGACTTTTTCAAACCTTTCCAGGTCTTCTGTTTGAGTTAATCGACTTTCCCAGGGAATTAGCCAATTTCTATCGATTTTCCTCCGTAGAGGTGAAACAACTATCCTTTCGCATCGATGGAGTCTTTCTACCAGAACGGGAAGATTTACCGATTTATTTTACCGAAGTTCAGTTTCAGAATGATCCGGAGTTTTATGCGCGTTTTTTCGCCGAAATTTTTCTCTATCTCAAACAGACGCGGTTAAAAAACAATTGGCGCGGGGTAGTAATCTATCCGAATCGAAGGGTGGAAAGGGAGAAGATAGAGCGATATAGAGAGCTATTACAAGAAACAAGAGTACAAAGGATTTATCTCGAGGAATTAGCCGAGAGTCCACCAGATTCGCTCGGATTAGCGACGCTAGAGTTAGTAAGCTTACCCGAAGCGCAAGTGATCAACCGGGGAAGAGAGTTAATCGTGCGAGTGAGGGAAACGGGGGTAGAAAATCGCCCACAGGAACTTTTAGAATTAATAGAGACGATTTTGATTTACAAGTTGCCGCGGATTACTCGAAAGGAGATAGAAGCTATGTTTAGTCTAAGTGAGTTAAGACAGACGCGTGTGTTTCAGGAGGCCCTAGAGGAAGGTCGCCAAGAAGGGGAAATCATCGGAAAATTAGCTTCTGTTCCCTTATTATTGCGAGCGGGGGTTAATCCCCAAGAAATCGCCGCTTCCCTGGGATTATCTCTTGAACAGGTCTTAGAAGTGGCTCGCTCGCTGGGAGAGAGCGAGCGCTAGGGTATTTTCAGAAGTTCGATTGCTGATTTCCCCTTTAAGATGAATAGGAACCCCTAAAGGGAAGACTTTCGGCAGCGGAATAGATTGAACTCATGAAAACCGACACGATTTTCTACCGACTTTTTCAAACCTTTCCCGATCTTCTGTTTGAGTTAATCGACTTTCCCAGCGAATTAGCCAATTTCTACCGATTTTCCTCCGTAGAGGTGAAACAACTATCTTTTCGCATCGATGGAGTCTTTCTACCAGAACGGCAAGATTTACCAATTTATTTTACCGAAGTTCAGTTTCAGAATGATCCGGAGTTTTATGCGCGTTTTTTCGCCGAAATTTTTCTCTATCTCAAACAGACGCGGTTAAAAAACAATTGGCGCGGGGTGGTGATCTATCCGAATCGAAGGGTGGAAAAGGAGAATATAGAGCGATATAGAGAGCTATTACAAGAAACAAGAGTACAAAGGATTTATCTCGAGGAATTAGCTGATATTCCACCAGATTCGCTCGGATTAGCGACGCTAGAGTTAGTAAGCTTACCCGAAGCGCAAGTGATCAACCGGGGAAGGGAGTTAATCGTGCGAGTGAGAGAAACGGGGGTAGAAAATCGCCAACAGGAACTTTTAGAATTGATAGAGACGATTTTGATTTACAAGTTGCCGCGGATTAATCGAAAGGAGATAGAAGCTATGTTTAGTTTAAGCGAGTTAAGACAGACGCGTGTGTTTCAGGAGGCCCTAGAGGAAGGTCGCCAAGAAGGTCGCCAAGAAGGTCGTCAAGAAGGTCGCCAAGAAGGTCGCCAAGAAGGTCGCCAAGAAGGTCGCCAAGAAGGTCGCCAAGAAGGTCGCCAAGAAGGGGAAATCATCGGAAAATTGGCTTCTGTTCCCTTATTATTGCGAGCGGGGGTTAATCCCCAAGAAATCGCCGCTTCTCTGGGATTATCTCTCGAACAGGTCTTAGAATTGGCTCGCTCGCTGGAAGATAGCGATCGCTAGGATATTTTCAGAAGTTCGATTGCCGATTTCCCCTTTCAGGACGAGTATGAACCCCGAAAGTCGTCCCTTTCGGCAGTAGAGATATAATTTCATTATCTTCTTTCCCGCTTTTCTTCGATGCTATCCTTACTAAAAAAGCTCTGGAATTGGCTAAAATCGCTCTTTATTGCCAGTCCAAAGGCAATTAACCCCAAAGAAGTCAAAAATACTCCTCCAGAACCCAGCGATGGGGAATATGAAGGGATATTGATGGGGTTATTCGAGCAGGTGGCGGCGGGAACCACTACCGGCGGGTTACGGGGATGGCTATACAGTCGCCATTGTGACGATAAAAAGCTGGCGCGGTGGTTAGAGGTCAAAAGCGAGGAATGGCTACAGTATCCGGAAGATTATCAAACTTTAGGGCGAGATCTGGCGGCTTTAGGGAAGGTGATGACGGGAAATCTGGGGGAAGTGTCCCAACGGATTAGCCTCCAGTTGCGCGACGCGGTGAGGGATGTTTCCGGTGTGGAGGAGGAAAATCTAGGCCCAAAGGAGACGGATTTAACGGAAGTGGTTCAGGATGCCGCATTCTGGTTTGAGCAAGGATACCAGAAAGCAATCAATGGGGATTTTATCGGCGCGATCGCCTCCTACGATCGAGCTTTAGAAATTAAACCCGATTTGCATGAAGCTTGGAACAACCGAGGGATTGCGTTAAGGAATTTACGCAGATTTGAACAAGCGATCGCATCCTACGATCAAGCTATTAAAATTAATTCAAATGATGCTGATGCTTACTACAATAAAGCTTGCTGTTATGGCTTACAAAACAATGTGGAATTAGCTATCGAAAACTTACAACGCGCTATCAATCTTGATGTCGAATATCAGGATATGGCAAAAACGGATAAAGATTTTGATCAGATTCGGGGAGATGAGCGGTTTCAGAGTTTCCTAAATCGAGTATAATAATATATATTTGTATTTTAGCTAAGGAGATATTCTATGACTAATACCTACACAGCTATCATTCAGCCAGACGGAGATTGGTGGATTGGTTGGATAGAAGAAATTCCGGGAGTTAACTGTCAAGAAGCATCTCGTGACCAGTTATTAGAAAGCCTAAAAATTACTCTTAGTGAAGCATTAGAATTGAATAAACAGGAAGCAATTTCCGCTACTAGGGGAAACTACCAAGAAGAGAAAATTGTTGTATGAAACGCAAACAGTTTATCGATCGCGTCCTGTAGGGGCGAAGCATTCGGATAGGAAATCTACGGTTTCAGCGATAAGTTATTGCCCGAATGCTTCGCCCGTACTTTTTCAGCAAGTCCTAGCCATTCTTGGTGGTTTAACCCCCAATTAAATAAAAGATCTGCGATTCCAAGACATACCGGAGTGATAATTATCACAATTGGGCAATTCAGCAATGGGAAAAAGTTGCCAAACCTTGATTAACTTGTGAGGCAGTTATCACTGAATCCTGTTTTATTTTGTGAAGTAAATAAAGAGAGAAAATTATTCATGTCAAACAAAATTATTGATCTCAATCAAGTACAGTTAACTTTACAAGAACTACTTGCCTTAATAAAGGTAGATACTGAAATTATTATAACCGAAGGAAACAAGCCTGTAGCTCGTCTAATTCCTTGGGGAGATACTGAAAAAACAACGTCTGAAACTCCTTCTCCTAAGTTACGACAACCAGGACTACACGCTGGAAAAATTAAGACTAGCGAAGATTTTGATGAGCCACTTCCTGAAGAATTTTGGACAGGTGAATCATGAAAAATTTTTTAGATACCCATACATTTATTTGGTGGGATAGCGAACCAGAAAAACTCTCTCAAAGAGCTTTAGAACTGTGTAGAGATCCTAGTAATACGCTGTTACTTAGTATTACAAGTATTTGGGAAATGCAAATCAAACTACAACTAGGTAAACTATCACTCAAGATACCTTTAGCAGAAATGATTAATACTCAGCAGGAAACTAACCAAATTGGCCTTTTATCAATTACAGTCAGCCATGTTTTAGCTTTAAATACTTTACCTAACATCCATAAAGATCCATTTGACCGCTTGTTAGTTGCTCAAGCTAATCTTGAAAATGCTAGACTGATTAGCCATGATTCAATATTAGCAAAATATCCTGTTCAGATAGATTGGTAGATAGGGCTTGCTGAATAAATGTGAAATATAGACGAGGTAAGGGTTTTAGGGTTCTGTTTTGCTCTCACAGGTGCAAGATTTTGAGAGAATCGTCGTTCAAAACCTTGCGTCTTCATCGGCCCGCGTCCTGTAGGGGCGAAGCATTCGGACAATAACCTATCGGTGAAACCGTAGATTTTCTATCCGAATGCTTCGCCCGTACTTTTTCAGCAAGTCCTAGCCATTCTTGGTGGTTTAACCCCCAATTAAATAAAAGATCTGCGATTCCAAGACATACGGAAATTAGGGATATTCTCGCTAATAAAATCTGCAAAGATATCGGAATACCACTAATCAAATAAATCGTTCATCAGTCTTGATGTCAAATATCAGGATCTGGCAAAAACAGATAAAGATTTTGAGCAGATTCGGCGAGATAATCGGTTAAGTTAAGTAAATAAAAAAAGAGATAACTATCTATGTCGAAAGCAATCCCATCATCAGAGTTAGGCGATAATAACTCTTAAGTTCCAACTTTCTATCCTATCAGGAGACCGATTGCTATGACACTGGCAAATACCCACCTAAAAACCGAAAATTTCGCTTATTATATCATAAAAATCACCAAAAATACTTAATTTAAATAAGACAACTAAATAATTGTTTAATTAGTAATTCTTGAGGAAATCTAAAATCAGAACCCAACCGGCAAAAAGAGTGAGAGAATAAAAACATAGTTCAGAGACGAGAGGCTGTCAAGACAAGCTTTCCAGTGGTAAAATCCATAATTATTGCTGGGTAAAGGCTAATCAATAACTTGCAAAAAAGCGGGATTCAATTTAGTAGAACAAATCGCGACAATCTGTCAATCTACTGAAAAAAAGAGAGAAAAATTATGTTTTGTGAACAATGCGAACAAACCGCTAGTGGTAATGGTTGTCATCAGTGGGGAGCCTGTGGAAAAAGTCCCGAAGTCAACGCTGTTCAAGACTTATTAGTTTATTGTCTGCGGGGATTAGCATCGGTGATTTTAAAAGCTAAAGAAGCGGCAATATCTACTCGCGAAGCCGATATTTTTACCTGTGAGGCACTTTTCGCCACCATGACCAATGTTAACTTTGATCAACGGCGTTTTACTGATTATATTCAGCGTTGTTTAGAGATTCGGGAAAATTTAAAAGCACAATTGGGATCCCTTGACTGGTCTGCACTTGCCAACTATCAGCCTAATTTTAATGAGAGTCTAGTTAGCCAAGGTCAAGAAGTATCCTTAGAACTAATTGAAAAAGTGCAAGACCTCGATATTTTTTCCCTAAAGTTAACTGCTATCTACGGAGTTAAAGGTCTGGCTTCCTATACTTTCCACGCTCAGGAATTAGGTCAAGAGGATGACTCAGTTTATCAGGTTATCCAAGAGACTTTAGCGGCAATTGATCGGGGAGATTTAAACCTGAATGATTGGGTGGCAATCTGTCTAAAAGTTGGGGCGGCAAACCTGCGGGCCATGGAATTATTAGATCAAGGTCATACCGAAACCTACGGTCATCCCATACCGACAAATGTTCCCTTAAATCCGCGTCTAGGTAAAGCCATTTTAGTCTCTGGCCATGATATTAAACAATTGGCAGCTTTACTGGCACAAACTGCCAATACTGGGATAACAGTCTATACCCACGGAGAATTATTACCCGCCCACGGTTATCCAAAACTCAAAGAAAAATATCCCCATCTCTACGGTCATTATGGCACCGCCTGGCAAAATCAAACTAAGGAATTTGCTAAGTTTCCGGGGGCAATAGTTTTAACTACTAATTGTCTCATGCCCCCCCACGAAAACTATGAAAGTAAACTTTTTACCCTCGGACCTGTGGGTTATGCCCATATTAACCGCTTAGAAACAGTGGACGGTGCGATCGATTTTAGTCCCGTGATTGCTAAAGCGCAGTCATTGCCCGGATTTACTGAAATAAGCGAACCTCGGCAGGTAATGGTGGGATTTGCCCACAATACCGTTCTTAGTGTCGCTGATACGGTGGTTAATGCCCTTAAACAGGGTAAAATCCGTCACTTCTTCCTAGTTGGCGGCTGCGATGGCGCAAAACCCGATCGCAATTACTACACCGAATTTGTGGAACAAGTTCCCGAAGATTGCATCGTTTTAACCCTTGCCTGTGGAAAATTCCGCTTTTTCGACAAACAATTAGGTAGCATCGAAGGATTACCCCGGCTGATGGACGTGGGACAATGTAACGATGCCTATAGTGCCATCAAAATCGCCCTAGGATTAGCCAACGCTTTTAACGTTAGCGTCAATGAGATTCCCCTCTCCCTAATTATCTCTTGGTACGAACAAAAAGCGATCGCTGTACTGCTCACCCTGCTGCATCTAGGTATTCAAAATATCCGTCTGGGACCAACTTTACCAGCATTTATCTCCCCTAACGTCCTGAAATTCCTCTCCGATACCTATCACCTGCAGCCGATTACCACCCCCGCAAAAGACTTAGCCGCTTGTCTAGGTTAAAACTTTCTGTAAAAATCCCACCCTTGGCCACAAATTGTGGCCTATGGGAAGGAGAGGGATATTATCCTCAAGGAGAATAATTTTTATGTCCGTAATCACTTTAAGCATTGATGGCAAAGATGTAGCGATCGAAGCGGGTTCGAGAGTTCTCGCAGCCGCTAGTCAGGTAGGAATAAAAATTCCCGCCCTCTGTCATCTCGATGGGGTTTCTGAAGTGGCTGCCTGTCGCTTATGTTTGGTAGAAATTGAAGGTATTAATAAATTATTACCTGCCTGTGTAACGGAAGTGGCGGAAGGAATGGTGGTCCATACCGATACCCCAAAACTGAAAGAATATCGCCGCATGACAGTGGAATTATTATTCGCTGAAGGTAATCACGTTTGTGCGGTTTGTGTGGCTAATGGTAACTGTGAATTGCAAGATTTAGCCATCGAAGTGGGTATGGATCATAGTCGTTTTCCCTACCGTTTTCCCAAGCGAGAAGTGGATATTTCCCATCATCTTTTTGGTATCGATCATAATCGTTGTGTTCTCTGTACCCGTTGTGTGCGAGTCTGTGATGAAATTGAAGGCGCGCACGTTTGGGATCTGGCTTATCGCGGCGAAAAAGATAAAATTATCGCGGGAATGGATCAGCCTTGGGGCAGCGTTTCTGCCTGTACTTCCTGCGGCAAATGTGTTGCCGCTTGTCCAACCGGGGCAATATTCCGCAAGGGTTCCGCCGTTTCCGAAAAAGAGGAAGATCGATCGAAGTTGGAATTTTTAGTTAATGCTAGGACTGAACACCAATGGACGCGTTAAACTAACCGATGGAGGGTGATAGTGATCGATGGGCGCATTTAGATATCTACGAGCAGAAATTAACCGCCAAGGTAAGGGAGGACTATGATCAGATTATGGGTAATAATCAAGATATCCTAGGGATTGCTGCCCAATACGAAATCTCGGAAATCGATATCCGACGCGCCAAGGATTACGCTTTTGGATCAGGAGTGTCTCGATATCAATTTTTTCCCGAAGGTTTAATGGTAGCAGCTTGGCGAAGACTCGCTGGCGCTCAAGGGAATAATCTTGATCGGATGTTTCTCAATCATGAAATCTATGAATCTGACTTAGTGATGAATCGAGGTTTTTCGCAGCAACAAGCGCATTTACTGGCACAAAAACAATATCCTTGGTCCGATTCAATTCAGCAAACAAGATAATTATGACCACATCACCCGAATCGCAATTTCTGCAAGCCCTAGAAATGTGTCAGTCTCTCTCCAATTTGACGGCGCAATTTTCCAGTATTCCTTGTCGGATAATTGAAATTTTGTCTGATGTCAGTCAAGAGCCTAGGGTTTTGTATTCGCTCTTAATTAAATATTCTAGAGAAGTGGATTCCGCTTTAGTTGCCCTAGATATTTATGCCAAAAATGCTGATAATTGGCGAGTAAAAGATCGAGATAAAACCTGTTCTCTTGGTTTTGGAGTAAAAGACCATTGCACGATTTTAAGCTGTTTGCTCAATTTCGGCAAACGTCCTTTTTCTTTTATTTCCTATACGGGAAATTTTGCATCGGAGGCGATTATTTTTGAGCTACTTAAAGATTGGAAAAATCTAGATTTAGCTCCTTTCTTTGAGGAAAAAATGCAAGAGTTTATCCTGGAGGCAAAAATAGCTTAAAAGAGAATTTCTTTGTGTTTGATCCTTTTGACGAAATTGCAACTCAGCCAAAAAATACCAATCAAGGAATTAAAATTATGTCTAAAATTCGCTTCGCTACTGTCTGGTTAGCCGGTTGTTCGGGATGCCATATGTCCTTCCTCGATTTGGACGAATGGCTGTTAGAATTAGCCGAAAAAGTTGACGTGGTATATAGTCCCGTCGGCTGCGATCTGAAAACCTATCCGGAAAATGTCGATGTCTGTTTAGTGGAAGGAGCGATCGCTAATCAGGATAATTTAGAACTAATTCATCTAGTCCGTCAAAATACCAAAACCGTCGTTTCTTTTGGTGATTGCGCTGTGACTGCTAACGTTCCCGCTATGCGGAATATGTTGGGAACTGCCGATCCCGTGCTAAAAAGAGCTTATTTAGAGTTAGGAGATAACACACCTCAACTACCAGAAGAACCCGGTATCGTTCCCGAATTATTAGATCAAGTGCTGCCCGTCCATCAAGTCATTCCCATCGATATTTTTATGCCGGGATGTCCCCCCGATGCGGACAGAATTCGCGAGACATTGATTCCGATTTTAAAAGGGGAATTACCCGTGATGGCAGGACGAGAAATGATTAAATTTGGTTAATTAAATCAGTTATCAGTTATCAGTTATCAGTTATCAGGAGACAGCTTTGACGTATTCTCCCCATTTGCTTCTCCCCTCTCCCCTCTCACCAATTCACAATTCACAATTCATAATTCACAATTCATAATTCATAATTCATAATTCCCTAAGTCAAGTTAAAATATCCGCTCCCAACATCCGTTGATATTTAGCCTCTAAAGCTTGTTTCAAGTTGGGCAAAGTGATTAAATGGGGATCATCTAACATAATTTTTTCGGCGGCATCTCTTGCCAAAACTAACACCTCTTGATCCTCCACTAAACTAGCGAGGGCAAAATCTGGTAAACCCGATTGTCGTTGTCCTAAAACTTCCCCCGGACCGCGAAATCGCATATCCATTTCCGAGATAAAAAAGCCGTCTTGGGATTGTTCCAAAACCGTCAATCTTTGACGGGAATTAGCACTATTACTGCCACTTAAAAGTAAACAATAGGATTGATGGGAACCTCTGCCGACGCGCCCCCGTAATTGATGCAATTGTGAAAGGCCAAAACGTTCGGCATTTTCAATTAACATCACCGTGGCATTGGGAACATCCACCCCCACTTCGATAACTGTAGTTGAGACAATAATTTGCAGAATATTATCGCGAAAAGCTGTTAAGATTTCCTCCTTTTCGGCGGAACTCATGCGACCATGGAGTAAACCGATATTAAAATTGGGAAAAATCTTTTCTGATAAATTTTGATATTCTTCCACCGCAGCCCTCACATCTAATTTTTCCGATTCTTCAATTAAGGGAAAAATCACATAAGCTTGTCTGCCTTGGGCAATTTCACGGCGAATTAAATCATAGGCAGCCCTTCTTTGATTGCCATTTAAAACGGTGGTTTGAATCGGTTGTCTGCCGGGGGGTAATTCGTCAATTTGACTCACATCTAAATCCCCATGCAGGGTTAAAGCTAAAGTACGGGGAATCGGTGTTGCTGTCATGGTTAAAACGTGGGGAGACTGTCCTTTGCTTAATAATCTTGCCCTTTGTTGTACCCCAAAGCGATGCTGTTCATCAATAACAACTAACCCCAATTTGCGGAAATTAACTGCATCTTGAATTAGGGCATGAGTTCCCACTAAAAGTGGTAATTCTCCTGTCTCTAATTGGGCGTGAATTTCTCGCCGTTTAGCGGTTTTTGTGGAGCCAGTTAATAATTCTACGGGTAAATGTAAGAGATTAAACCAGCTAACTAACTTACGATAATGTTGTTCCGCTAAAACTTCCGTAGGAGCCATTAATGCCGCTTGATAACCGGATTGTAGGGCTGCTAAAATGGCATAAACTCCGACAATTGTTTTGCCAGAACCCACATCCCCCTGCACAAGACGATTCATCGGGGTGCTAGAATCTAAATCCTCTAAAATTTCCTCAATAACTCGTTTTTGAGCATTGGTTAATTGAAAGGGAATTATCTGATTAAATTGATCAATTAGTTGACCTTTAGCACTAAAAATAGCACTTTTCTGTGTCTGACGATACTGTTGCCGCCGCCGCAGAAACCCCAATTGTAAAAAGAAGAATTCATCAAAAACTAATCGCCGTCGCGCTTGACTGAGAATCTCGGAATTATTGGGAAAATGAATGTTAGTAATTGCTGTTTTTAAATCGATTAATCCGTATTGTTTTCTTAGACCGAAAGGTAGGGGGTCTTTTATCGCCTCTACTGCCCCAAAAGCGGCGACTACAGCCTTTCTAATTAGGTCGGCGGGTACTCCATCGGTGAGGGGATAAACCGGCAGGATACGCCCGATTTTTAAGGACTCAATACTTGCCCCAGAACTGTCTAATAACTCAAATTCAGGATTTTCTAAAGTTAACCCATATTTTCCCGCTTTGACTAAACCACTAACCGCCACCACCGAACCGACGGGATAGAGTTTTTTTTGTCCTTCTTGCCAAGCACGATTAGTATAGCGAGTTCCCGCATAAAAACGGTTTAATTTTATCTGTCCAGTGCGATCCTGTAAGAGCAATTCAAAGATAGCTAACTTGGTATTTTTGGGGCTATTAAAACAATTACATCGCTTGACATTCCCCACTAAAGTTACCGTTTCCCCCTCGGTTAAATTAGCGATATTGACTTGACGACTGTAATCCACATGATCCCGGGGATAATAATATAATAAATCTTCAACTTTGTGGAGGTTTAATCTTTCTAAAAGACTGGCTTTTCTCTCTCCCACTTCCGCTAGATATTTCAAGGGTTGTTCCAGGGTGACTTGCCGTGGAGAATTAGCCTTTGCCGTGATGGGAGTGGTATTAATAATTTTCGCCGCAGCTGGTTCTTTTGGGGTAGGGGTTGCTTCTAAAGTTTGCCGTAATTGTTGCAAAAAATTGCGAGTTTCGGCGACTAATTGTTGTCTTTGTCTGGGATTAAATTGGGAATATTGGGCAAATTTTTGGGCTAATTCTCGCCAGCGATTTCTCTCACTGGTGGCAATTCCCACGGGAGGATTATCCCCGAAACTAAGACAGAAAAACTCGCTAAAACGGTATTGATTTCCCTGAAGATCGGGATAACCTTTTTCCGCTTCTACAGATAAGGCTTTTTGTAATCTCACCCAGTCGGGTATTTCCCCTTTCATAATTGCCTCTTGACTCCAAATTTCCCAGTATTATGTTTCCCTAATACCTCTGTTTGATTATAACTGATTAATCATACCAACTACTGCGCCACGCCGCTTCCGCTTGAGCAATAGTATATTCTTTGCGAAGGTGATGATATTGTTTACCTAGACGATTTAATTGTTCCCAAAGGGAGCGAATTTGATTTCTTTCGACACTTAAGCGCGTATCAGCAAATTCCAGTTCAGCCATTCGTAGATGAATTGCCGTTACTTTAGTGACTTTGCCACTTGAAAAATTATGATCATCCCCATCATCTTCATCTTCATCTTCATCTTCATCTTTTGCTTCCTCTGGTTCAGGGTTTTTAGCTTCTACTAAAATGTTTAACATATTATTTCCTCCACCTAGGGATTGTCCCTCTTCTCCCGCTTGAATTGCCATATCGATAATTTGACTGGGTAGATGAGGGGGAAGAATATAAGCTTTTTGTAGTTGCTGATTAATTTGTTTGGAGAGATGATTGAGAATCTCGATACAGTTTTTTTCCAGCACTCGACAACAATAAAGTAAAATATCGGGGTTATTAATCTCTCCAGTTGCGGCTAGATTTTCTGGTTTGTTTAGAAAAAGTTTCAAGAAATCTGGGGTATTTTTCGTCTCTGCTGGACTTTTAGAGAATCCTACCCCTGAAAATGTCCCTCGATCGAAGCTCTGCTCGCCCAATTGCTGTAAACTGGCTTTAGCCTCTTGTCCTAGAGCTTTGATCTCCTCTTGTAGTTTCTGACGATTGCTGTGGGAGAGAGCCAGAAATTCCCCCCCATAGTAGCGGGTACAGATATGATACACTGCCCCGATCGCCTGTTTATAGAGAGATTCACCGAGTAAATCAAGATAAATTCGGTATTTTTCCCGCATTCTTTCGGCTAAATTTGCCACTTCCGTTTCTATGTTCCTTAAATCTTGTTGTAGCTTGTTCAGTCTTCCAGTCATAGAAATTTTACCGAGGGAGAAGTTAGCGATCGGCGAATTCTATTATAGCGACTTACTGTCAGCTATAGCATCCTGACCAGGGGGAGATGTTTAGACTCGATCGGTTGTCAGTTATTTTAGCTATTAGCTTTTTGCAGACCAGCTTTTAGTATTTGTTTTGGCAAAGATAACTGCTATAATCAGGCTAATTAGTAGGAAAACTCTCTATCTCTATATTTTTGCATAGTTTACACCACAAGTCTGGGCATGAAAACCGACAGTATTTTTTATGATCTTTTTCAATCTTATCCGTCAATTTTCTTTGAATTAATCAACCTTTCCCCCAGAGAAGCAGCGAATTACCGCTTTGATTCCGTCGAAATCAAGCAACTAGCTTTTCGTATTGATGGCGTATTTTTGCCCAATATCACCGATCCTAGCATTCCTATTTATTTCTGCGAGGTGCAATTTCAAGATGATCAGAATTTTTATGGCCGTTTCTTTGCTGAAATCTTCTTATATCTCAGTAAAACTGCTTTTAACAATGATTGGCGCGGGGTGGTCATTTATCCCCATCGTCGGGTAGAATCAGATCAGGTTGTACGTTATCAAGACTTATTGACATCTGGGAGAGTGACGCGAATCTATTTAGATGAACTAGATGATATTAATCAAGATTCCCTCGGTATTGCCACTATAAAATTAATTATTGCTAAAGAAAATCAAGCAGTGGCAACAGCCAAACAACTTATTGAACGAGTGCGAACTGAATTTACCCAACCGCAAAACCTCCTACAATTAATAGAAACGATCCTTATCTATAAATTACCACGTCTAAGTCGCCGGGAGATAGAAGCCATGTTTAGTTTAGATGAACTGAAACAAACCCGTTATTTTCAAGACGTTCGAGAAGAAGGTAAACTGGAAGGTAAACTGGAATCTGTGCCGCGTTTATTGGCTTTAGGTTTAACGGTAGAACAAATTGCTCAAGTTTTGGACTTAACTGTAGAAAAAGTGCGAGAAATACCAGAAACCCATTAAGATAATCTAGCAGTAAGCTATGACAGCGTTTTTCATCAAGAACAAGTGTAATCTAATTTGGTATCGACGACCGACTCCTCAAAACGATAACTTCCTACCTCACCTATGACTAGCAATCCTTCAGCTTCTTTAAGATTAAAAAAAAACAAAATTACCGACACAAATATCACTCTCTCCCATGGCAGTGGTGGCAGAGCAATGCGGGATTTAATTAACGAGATATTCGTCAATAACTTCGATAATAACTTACTGGCACCCCTTGAAGATCAAGCCCGATTTGAGATTAAAGATTTAGCTAAAATAGGCGATCGCTTAGCATTTACCACCGATTCCTATGTGGTTTCTCCCCTATTCTTTCCGGGGGGTAATATTGGCAGTTTAGCAGTCAATGGAACCGTTAATGATTTGGCTGTCGGTGGGGCAATTCCTCTCTATCTCAGTTGTAGTTTTATCCTCGAAGAAGGTTTATCTATTGACACCCTAAAAACCATCGTTACCAGCATGAAAATAGCCGCCGAAAAAGCAGCGGTAAAAATCGTCACCGGGGATACAAAAGTCGTTCCCAAGGGACAAGGGGATCAAATATTTATTAACACCTCTGGAGTCGGAGTAATTCCGGCCGGAATCAATTCCGGGGCGAATAATTTACGAGTTGGCGATCGCATTTTGATTAACGGTTTTCTGGGGGATCACGGCGCCGCCATTCTGATTGCCAGGGGCGAATTAGACCTACAATGCACAATCGAAAGCGATTGTCAAGCCCTGAATTCTTTAATTTCTGCAATTCTGGAAGTTTGCCCACAAGTTAAAGCGATGCGGGATGCCACTAGAGGCGGATTAGCCACGGTTTTAAACGAATTTGCCCAAAGTTCAGGGGTGGGAATACAGGTGCAGGAAACGGCGATCCCCATCCGGGAAGAAGTGCGAGGAATGTGCGAATTATTGGGCTTAGAACCGCTTTATCTGGCAAATGAGGGCAAATTAGTCCTTGTCGTCCCTCCGGAGGCGGAAAATCGCGTTTTAGCAGTGATGCGTTCCCATCCTGACGGTAAAAATGCTGCTTCTATCGGGGAAGTCGTCGCTTCTCCCCCCAATTTAGTTTACTTAAAAACCCCTTTCGGCACTAACAGAATTCTCGATATGTTAGTCGGTGAACAATTACCGAGAATATGTTAATTAGACAGGAGACAGTTTTAAAGGAAAAAGTGAAAACTAAAAAAACAGATAGTTGGGGTTTTGGGGTTTTAGTTGAAATTTACCTGATAACTGATAACTGATAACTGATAACTGATAACTGATGACTGATAACTGATAACTGATGACTGATAACTGATAACTGATAACTGATAACTGATAACTGAAAATGCACGAACTAGGAATCACCCAAAATATTATTGAACTTGCTTTAGAGCATTCCCGAGGAATGAAAGTTAGGCGCGTGGTGTTAGAGATTGGTAAACTAACGGCAATTATGCCAGAATCGATCGCTTTTTGTTTTGATACCTGTTGTCAAGGTACTAATATAGAGGGGGCAATGTTAGAGATTCTGGAAATTTCTGGTTTAGGACAGTGCCAAGATTGCGGAAATGAGCTAGAACTAGAATATCCCTACGGAATCTGCGATCGATGTGGTAGTCGCAATATAGTCATTTTACAGGGTCAAGAATTAAATCTCAAATCCTTGGAGACAGAATCCTTATGTGTGTAACCTGTGGTTGTTCTGATAACTCGGAAGTAACGGTAACTAATCCGCAAACGGGAACCCATGAACATATTTTAGCCGATGGTACTGTTATTAGTCATAGCCATCACGCTCACGCTCACGCTCACGAGCATGAGCATCCCCATCATCCTGCGGAAATTCACGCTCAAATTCATGGCAATATTCTCCAAGTTGAGCAAAATCTGCTGGCAAAAAATAATCTATTAGCGGCACAAAATCGCGGTTGGTTGAAGGGGAGAAAAACTGTTGCTCTTAATCTGGTTTCTTCCCCTGGTTCGGGAAAAACTACCCTGTTAACTCGCACAATTGCCGATTTAAAAACCGCTATTCCTATCAGTGTCATTGAGGGAGATCAAGCTACAGCTAATGATGCTCAAAAAATTAGTGAAACCGGTTGTCAGGTTATCCAAATTAACACCGGAACAGGTTGTCATTTAGAAGCATCAATGGTAGAGAGAGGATTAATCGAACTCGATCCACCGATGAATTCTTTAGTCATGATCGAAAATGTTGGTAATCTAGTTTGTCCTGCTTTATTTGATTTGGGAGAAAATGCCAAAGTCGTCATTCTTTCCGTCACCGAAGGGGAAGATAAACCGATTAAATATCCCTATATGTTCCACGCTTCTCAAGTCATGATCTTGACAAAAATAGACCTACTGCCCTACGTTAATTTTAACCTCGATCGCTGTTTAGATTACGCCTATCAGGTTAATCCCAATCTGAAAGTTTTTCAAGTTTCCGCTACCACAGGAGAAGGTTTAGATGCTTGGTACAGTTGGTTAAAATCACTGGTTTAAGTTAAGTAGTAACACACCCAAAAAGTTCAGTCTAACCGCAAGAAAAATGACTCTAGCACTTAATCAAAATATTTATAATCAACTGTTGACTAAATTTCAACCCAAGATTATTGAAAATGAGGAAGAATATGAGCAAGCGCGTCATCTTCTCCTTAATCTAATTAGTAAACAGGATCGACTACCAGAAGAAACCGCGATGGTTAAATTAATGGCGACAATTATTAAGGATTTTGATGCCAAACAACCTCAACCCGAACCAGCTTCACCGCAGGAAGTATTATTACACTTAATTGAAGCCAACAACATGAAACAAGCTGATTTAGTTGGTAAAATTGGTTCTAAGGGTGTGGTTTCTGAGATTGTTAATGGCAAGCGATCGATTAGTAAAGCTCAAGGGAAAATTTTAGGAGAGATTTTCAATGTTTCCCCCAGTGTATTCATTTAATTCTCTATTAGTTTTTCATGAAAACCACCGTTATTGTTCCCCCGATTAAATGTCAAAGTATCAAAACTAAACTGGTATCATCAATCAAAAATTTAGCGGATCAGCAAAACTTTGATCGCTGGATAGAACCCTTTTATGGTTCGGAGTTGGTAGCTTTTAATTTACAACCCAAAAAGGCTTTATACTAAATCTAGTTATTAAAAACTGATTATTTATTTCCCCATTTTGCCTATTGCCCCCCCGATGTCGGGGGGGTTGCCTTTTGCATTTCCTAACCAAGAAGTTAATTTTGTTCTAGTGCTTAATCATATTCTTTTGCCGCTTGTACTAAGGATAAAAGTTGTCCGGTTTGATCGGTTCCCGATACTCCTAAATCACTGTGACAGAGGATAACTTTTTCGCTTACCCTTGCTAATAAATCCCTTAAAATTCTCTGTAAACGTGCCTGATTTTCCTCTAATTCTGCTTCCGTTGTCCAGCGTTGATAGGGACTTTCTCGCCAAAAAATCGGCGCAGCAAAAAGAGTGGAAGCACCTCCTTGTTCCCAGAGTGGGGAGGAACAATCTAGCCAAAAATGCCAACGATGACTAGAACGAAAAGAACGATATTGAAAGATATTGCCTAGGGTAACTGCCGGGGAAGATTTAATAAATTGTCGCACAGGATAGGGATTAGCAGTGATTGTGCCACGACGCAAAAGTTGGATAAACTGACTAATAGTTTCGCTGGGACTTTGAAAAGAGGGTTCACTCTCACGCAAACGGCGATCGATCTCCCAAAAATGTTGGGCAGTTTCCATTAATTCTCGCAAAGCTGCCAAGTGATCGAAGGGCAAATTTTCCCCATCGTTTAATAATTGTTCGATCGCTTGATTTAAGACAAAAATCGGGAAAAGTTTGGCTTCTTGCTGCCGTTTTTTCATCCCTTCGATCCAGTGACAAATTCTTTCGTAGGCAGTACAAGCTTTTTGTCCTAAGCGATCCCAACGGGGAAAAGTTTCGATCGCTAATAAACGAGGATTTTCCAGAGCCACTTGATAACAATGATCGGCAATTAATCCGGCGCGAACCGGATCGATATCGGGAATTAAATTTTCTTCTTCATCCCAGCGATAACGGCTAAAAATCACCAGCATTTCCGCTATAGCCTCTTGGGGGGCTAAACGCCCCAAATTTTCATAAACAAGGGCGAGAAGGGTCAATAATGCCCGAATCAGAGGACAACTGATCAGGGGTCGTTGTTCGTTGAGGGGTTGAACGGCTATCCCAGCACCGGTTAAAATTTCCATCAGGCTATAACGGGCGATTTCGTCTAAACCAGGGGCAATAACGGCGATTTCTTCGGGTTTTACTGCCCCTTGCTTGACTGCTTGAATAATAGCTGTGGCTGTCTTCCGTAACAATTCGGCGCGAGAGGTGGTTTGCAGGGAGATGAATTGATCGGGAAGATTGCCAAGATAGTTACCGTCGCTGATTAAGGAGAGAACCGTCTCGCTAAACTGAGCAGCTAACCCGTCAGTGGTAGATAATGACATAATTTGACAGCGTGCCGCTAATTTTTGTATATAATCGGGATCGGCAGTTAATCCTAAGCGAATTTTTCCCTGGGGATTGTAGGTAAAAACGCTAAAATAATCATGATCGAGGAAAAAACTGAGTAAATCCTTGGCAATAGCCGGATAATCGTCCACATCGTCCGCAAAAACCCCCCGGAAGCGTTTTAATAGTTGCTGTTGATAACGACTATCAGGGAATAAATAGCGCCAATAGAGTTCGTAGATGATACCATAACTTAATAAACCACGTTCTAGAGACCAATCACGCCATTGAATGATTAATTCTCCCACTTTTTCTGGTATTTCCTGCTCATTAATTGCTAAAACTCGTTTTAAATCTGTTTCTGATAATCCGTCGGCTAATCTTTCGGGTATCTTTTCTGCGGGAACACCACTAGCACCGGCTAATTGTAACAAATCGAGAACTTGACGCACGAAACGATATTCATTTATGCTAGTAAGCTGGAAGAATTCGGCGATTGCTGGTTGCCAGAGACGGGTGGCGAGTTCCTGCTCCGTTTCTGGGCGTAATCGGCGGGGAAATTGGGCTTTTAGCCCCAAAAACTCGAAAATTAACGGCCAAAACAGGATGACTTCATCGGTGAGAAAACCTAAAGGGGTTTTGCAGAGAATCGGATAGCTACCCCTAACAGCAATGGCTAATCGATCGGCTAATTCCCGTTTATTATCATCGTTGGCAGCGAAAACTAAGATCGATCGAGGAAGGGGGGATGATTTTGAGCGATCGCGAGACACCCAGCGCCGAAATTCCCCGACTAAAGCGGTGGTTTTTCCCGATCGCGTGCCACCTTCGATCCAAATTGGTATGATTGACATCGTTTTTTCTCGATTGTATTTGTTAAGATAACTGATCGGTACTCTAGCTTTTCTCCCTTGTGGAAGTAATTGTTTCCTATGAATCTTAATCGGATTTTGCAAGGTGTTAATCAATGGTTATTACAAACTCCTGAACGTTCTTTAGATGAGGCTTATCATGCAGCTTTGAAGATTAAGGAGATAGAAGACAAGCATTTTCAAGGGCGAAAAGTGGCGAATGAATTCTCGAATTATGGCAGCAGCACTAATTCCTATTTTATCGCAGAAGTTAAAGGTTATCTGCAAAAAATTAAAGTCAGATTGACGGAGTTTAAAGCTAGTCGCTCGATCGTTAATACCTTCGGTCCAAATCAACCAACAATTAATAATGGGGTGATTACTGTCACCACAGATGTTTGTCTGAAAAAACTTCAGTTTATCGATAGTATTATCGGAAAATATCAAGATAATTATTGGCCAGAAGATATTCAAGATGTTCCCAAAAGTATCCAGAACAGAAATTTTGAGCAGGAAACAGCCAAAAATAAGACTTCTAGAAATCGCTCTTTTTTAGCAGCGGGTAGTATTGAAGATGAGGAAATAATCAAAAGTAATAAATCCCAAAAAGCTACGGAAAAACCGGGGGTTTTACCCCGTTCTTTTGTCAATACTTTTAACCGCATTAAACAGGAAATTGATCCCCAAGCGGGAGAATCGGAGGAGGCAGTTTTAAAAAGATTTCGCAATTCTCGTTATAAAACCGCCATTTCTCTCAAGTTTATTTTACTGTTAATTATTATTCCTTTGTTGACCCAGCAATTAACCAAAACTTTCCTGATTACCCCCTTGGTTAATAAATATTTCCAACAACAGGAACAGTTTATTTTTATCAATCAGGATTTAGAAGAAGAAGCTTTTTCGGAACTGAGAAGATTTGAGGAAGCTTTACATTTTCGAGGTATGATTGGTTTAGCACCCAAATTATCTAACGAAGAAATCGAGGGAGAAATTACCAAAAAAGCCGCGGTACTAAGTGAAGAATTTCGCCAACGAGGTTTAAATGCGATCGCTAATATTTTCGCCGATATTTGTTCCCTGATTGCCTTTGGTTTTGTTGTCGCTTTTAGTCGTCGGGAAATCGAGATTGTCAAGTCTTTTCTGGATGGCATTCTCTATAATCTTAGCGATTCAGCTAAAGCTTTTTTAATTATTCTCTTTACCGATATGTTTGTCGGTTTCCACTCTCCCCACGGTTGGGAAGTGATCCTAGAAGGGTTAAGTCGTCATTTCGGTTTACCAGAAAATCGCCAGTTTAATTTTCTCTTTATCGCCACTTTTCCCGTTATCTTGGATACAGTCTTAAAATATTGGATTTTCCGTTATCTCAATCGCATTTCTCCCTCGGCAGTGGCTACCTATCGTAATATGAATGAATAGGGTAAAGTCAGGGAGAAACCTGATAATTTACTCTTCTAATTTGGGGGGGATAATTTGGCCGCTGTCTCTTGTACTTTGGTAAGTTCTAACTGCAAAGCAGTGGCAATCTGTTCTATACTTAAACCTAAAGCTAGTAAACTGGCGATCGCTTCAGTTTTAGCTTCTTCACGACCTTCTTCACGACCTTCTTCTTTAGCTTCTTGATAAAGTCGAGTCTGTCTGAGATCATCTAATCCGAACATAGCTTCTAACTCCGTGCGACTAAGATTAGTAAATTTATAGGCTAAGGTTCTTTCAATTAATTCTACAACTTTTTGCTGGAAAACTAGATCATCAATTTCAGCGATCGCTTTTTCTAAAAGTGGTTTTCCTCGTTGCTGTGCTAATTGGGGTGTAGCGACAATTAACTGAATAATTCCTAAACCCAGAGACGGAGCCGGACTATCGATTAATTCATCTAAATAAATACGTCTGATCTGTCCCGTTATCTCAAATCCCCGTAGTTGATAGGGAAAATTATTGTCGATATCCCTAGAGGCAAATAAAGCTACAGCCATCCAATCCTGAACGGGTTTATACTGATTGAGATAGATGACAATTTCTGTTAAAAATCGCCAATAAAAATCACTTTTATCCTGAAATTGCACTTCAACAAAGTAAATAATTAGTTCCGGTGCTGCTGTGGTCGGTAAAAAAATACCGTCAAAACGACGCGCTAATTCTTTGATTTCTCGGGAGGAGAATTGATAATTTTCAGCTTTCTGGGTTGATTCTCCCAGTAATTCAAAAATTAACCCCGGAAAAGTTTGCAAGAGTTGATAAAAAATTGTATCGGTCTTCACAAGCTTGAAAAAATCTAGATGTTTACTAACAATTACTTACAAATCATCCAACAAGAGCGTGACTAACACCTTATCGACGCGATTACCGTCCATATCCACCACTTCCAAGCGCAACCTTTGCCATTCAAAATGATCGGCAGCTCCCGGAATCCTGCCAAGATGGGTAATAATAAAACCCCCTAAAGTGTGATAATTCCCCTGTTTTTCCCCGGGTAATTCACTGATTTCAAATAACTCTTTAAAATCTTCGATCGCCACTGTGCCATCGATCAACCAAGAACCATCTTCCCGCTGCACGATCTGTGCATCTTCAATATTATCTAATTGGGGTAAATCGCCGACAATTGCCTCTAAAATATCCTGGCGCGTCACCAATCCTTGAATCACCCCGTACTCATCCACTACCAAGGCAATATGATGACCACTTTGCTGTACCAATTCTAAAACCTTTAAACCCCTAGTGCTTTCCGGCACAAAAAGCGGCTGCTGTAAATCCTTCGTTAGATCGAAACTTTCACCGGTTAAACAATCGGCCAATAAGTCTGTGACTTCGATTACCCCCAAAACCTCATCTAAACTGCCCTGACACACAGGAAAACGGGTATGATTGCTCTCAATTAGCTTCTGGCGGTTAATTTCGGCACTATCTTCCAAATCTAACCAAACAACATCTGGACGCGTGGTCATAATCTGACTGACTCGGCGATCGCTCAATCCTAACACCCTTTCCACCATATCCTGTTCTGCTTCCTCAAAGGTTCCCGCTTCGGTTCCCTGTTTAAGCATAATTTTCAATTCTTCCTCCGTAATTGGGGAATCATTATTATTACCGCTAATCCCCAACAAACCGAGAATCAGATTAGTCGATTGACTCAAAAGATGGACAACGGGCGAAACAATTTTTGATAACCTATTCAGAGGATCAGCAACGAGGATAGCGATTTTTTCAGGATTACTTAAACCTAACCGTTTCGGCACTAATTCCCCCACCACTAGGGATAGATAGGTAATAATTAACACCACTAATCCTAATCCCAAAGCTTGACTGTAGGGGGCTAAAACAGGAACTTGGGCCAATAATTGCGCCACACTGACCGATAAATTAGCTCCTCCGTAGGCCCCAGCAAAGATACCCACTAGGGTAATGCCAATCTGCACCGTCGATAAAATTTGATTGGGATCATTGGCCAATTTTAAGGCCACCGCCGCCCGTCGATCATCTCTGGCTAATTGTTCCAAACGGATTTTGCGGGCCGAGACAATGGCAATTTCCGAGAGAGCAAAGACTCCATTGAGGAGGATGAGGAAGAAGATAACAAGAATTTCGGTAGTCGCCGAGAACATGGTTAAAATTTACAGGTAAAAGGGCGGATAGTTGTTTGTATCATAGTGCGAGGATCGGTTAAGTTCAGTAAAGAATCATCTTGATTTTTAACGAGTTACGAAGGCTTGTGTCTGGAGGGGGTTACTCCCAGTATAAATGGGATAGGATCAAGTCCGCACTCTTAGCTCAGTTAGCAGTGAACAGTCAGGAGTGACCTGTTGCCAGTAAAAAAAGTTGTCCCTGGGAGAGTGGGGACAAACTATCTCAATCTATTCGCCTGAAAAATTATGATCGCTACACCCGTATCCTCGAAATCGAACCCTATCACGGAAATACGCCCCGGACTACCGACTATTTGCGGTTGGGAACAGGAAATCGCAGCGATTGTCAATCACGATGATCCGATCTTTTTACCGACAACAAATCTCAAATTAGACAATATTAACGCTGGTTTTGCCTGTGCCTTGCATATGCACCAACCCACCATCCCCGCAGGTGTTAACGGGGAATTAATCTGCAATCTCCAGCATATGTTCGAGCATCAAGGGGATGGCGATAACCATAATGCCAGCGTTTTTGCCTGGTGTTACAGTCGCATGGGCGATTTTATCCCACAATTGGTGGCGGAAGGCTGTAATCCCCGGATTATGCTTGATTATTCCGGCAATCTCCTCTGGGGTTTGGTACAGATGGGACGGCAGGATATCCTCGATAAACTCAAATTAATCACCTGTAACAGTCAATATCAACCCTATGTGGAATGGTTGGGGACGATGTGGAGTCATGCGGTGGCTCCTTCCACACCGATTCCCGATCTAAAATTACAGATGCAAGCATGGCAAACCTATTTTGCCTCGATTTTTGGCCCGGATGCCCTGAAACGAGTCAAAGGGTTCTCTCCCCCGGAAATGCACCTTCCTAACCATCCCGATACCCTCTACGAGTATATTAAAGCTCTGAAAGAATGCGGCTATCGTTGGTTATTGGTACAGGAACACTCGGTGGAAAATCTCGACGGTTCGGGATTGAGTCAGGAACAAAAATATATTCCTAATCGCCTGGTGGCCCGTAATTCTCGCGGTGAAGTGATTGCGATTACTGCTTTGATTAAAACCCAGGGTTCCGACACCAAATTAGTCGCCCAAATGCAACCCTACCACGAGGCCAAATGCCGCGGTAAACAGCAAATCGGCGGCGTTTGGGTTCCTTCCCTAGGTTCCCAGATTGCCGACGGTGAAAATGGTGGCGTGATGATGAATGAATTTCCTCGCGATTTTCCCAATCCTTGGCGGGAAATGCAGGGGGGTTCCAGTGTGGCAGGATTTAACGGTACGGAATATCTGGAGTTAATCGAGGCTGCTGGCGTTAATCCCCAAGATTATCCCCCAATTCAAGCCGTACACCAGCATAAAATCTGGCAGCGAGTTAATCCGGATGCCGCTACCCCAGAAGCAGTGGAACAGGCGATCGCTGATTTAAAACAGTCCGACCACCGTTTTAGCATGGATGGGGCATCTTGGACAAATGATCTCAGTTGGGTGCGCGGTTACGAAAATGTCCTCGAACCGATGAACCAATTAAGCGCTCAATTCCACGAGAAATATGATCCTTTAGTACAGGCGGATCCTAGTTTTACCCGACGACCGGATTATCTGGAGGCACTGCTGTATAATTTGCTCGTGCAAACCAGTTGTTTCCGTTATTGGGGCCAGGGTACTTGGACCGATTATGCCCGTACTTTGTACGAAAGAGGCGCGGCCTTAACCCGCTAAGATATTAAGCTATCTAGGGTTTGCTGAAAAAACTTATTCAGCAAACCCTAATTAAAGAAATAGTTAAATCCTGATAAAAATCCTCCTGTTTTAATTCCACTTTTGATTGAGAAGCCAGTAAAAGTAAAGCCCAAAAAATCGCGACCTTTTCCTGTGTTGCCGAGTGACTAGAGGGTTTTTCCCCTTGCCATAAATCTAATAAATACTCAAACTCTATCTCATTTTTCTCTAATTGAAAAAACTTTCTCTGCAAAAAAAAGTCCAGTTCCGCTGCCAATTCCGTCAGGTTTTCTTGGTGGGCCAATTCTGTGATAATTTGTACCGCTTCCCGTCGGGATTGGGGCCGGGGTTTCGGGACAACTACAGGCAGTTTCGGTAAAGCTTCAATCTCTAGGGCAATCTGTTGTAATTGAGTGATTAACTCCTGCAAAGTTACCCGTCTTTTGCGCGGTGGTGGGGCAGCAGTACGACGGCGAATATGATTTTCTAGATAACGGGGTAAAGTTCTTAATTCCCGTTCTAACTCGCTAATTTCCTCATCTATCAGACTTTCTTCTTGCTGGTCCAAAGACAATCTTTCTAGGGTATCAGCCTTAAATAAAACTAACATAGAAGCCCATAAAAAAGCCTGTCCCGATTGGGGTAAATTAGCCTGAGCCATGGCTAAATCTAGATCATTTAATAACCCCAATTCCGCCAAAAAGCGATCGATCACATCGATAACCTGCACATCCCAAGGGTCAATTTCTCCCTGTTCCGCCATTTCTAACAGAGATTCGATCGCGTCACTAGCTGAGGTGATAGTCATGATTCTAGAATCTTGTAGGATCTCAAAGGATAGAATTTAGCAAGCAAAACCATGGACATATCGATCGCTGACCTGCGTTTGGACTACAATCTTGAAGAATTGCTAGAGTCCGAAACATCTGCCGATCCTTTCATTGTATTTAAACAATGGCTAGAACGGGCGGTATCTTCGGGAAGATTGGAACCCAACGCTATGACTTTAGCCACTATTTCCCCGGAGGGTAAACCCCGGGCCCGCATGGTACTGTTAAAAGACTTCGATCCTCGCGGTTTTGTTCTCTTTACCAACTACCAAAGCGCCAAGGGACAGGAATTAATCGCCAATCCCAATGCGGCCCTAGTGTTTTGGTGGGGAGAATTGCAACGGCAAATTAGGATCGAGGGAACTGTAGAAAAAATCAGCGAGGAGGAATCGGATAATTACTTTTTTGTCCGTCCCTGGGAATCTCGTTTAGGGGCCTGGGCCTCCAATCAAAGTGAAGTTATTTCTGGGCGAGATATCCTCGAAAAACGCCTAGCAGAACTAAAAGAAGAATATGCTGGTCGTGAAGTTCCACGTCCTCCTCATTGGGGCGGTTTTCGCCTAATTCCTATTTTAATCGAGTTCTGGCAAGGTCGCCCCAGTCGTCTCCATGATCGTCTCTGTTATTATCGTCAAGAAGATGGCAGTTGGCAAAGGCAACGTTTAGCTCCTTAGTTTGATCTTGACACCTTGTATTGGCAAAATAGCTCGATACTAATTCAATTTGTCATTTTAGTCTTGAGATAATATTAGGTCGATGTCTTTTCCCAACCCGCGCTTCCCTTAGCGATCGGGTTGGGCTATTATGTTAATTGTAGAAAGGCAACCCGTCCGCCCTAAAGTTTCAGAAAAACGATAGAATTGAAAGGGTTGTGGTTTGCATCCTTCAAAAATAACTAGAGAATTAATATGACCATCAATAATGTTGGACTTCGAGAAACCTTAGAAGCATTGCGGGTTGCGGGTTGGGAGCATCTCATTTATGCAAGTGAGTAATTATACTTATTCCTAAAACTGGTTTCTAGCAAGGCTTTTAAAATAGCTTGACATAAAAACCTGATTTAGGGGTTACAAAGGTGAGATGCTCCCTTGCGGGTTGAACTGAGTAAATCTATTTTAGCCTCTGAGGGTGAGCAGATTCGCTTTGAAGTGGGTGAAATTGAATTAGAGGTTCAATTTGTGGTTGAGCAGTCGAAAGAAGGCAAAGGTGGGCTAAAATTTTGGGTAGTAGAAATGGGTGGGGGTACCACCAATAAAGATACGATAACCCATAGAATTAAAATTCCCCTTAAACCCATTGGGAAAGATGGAGGAGCTATCAAGACAGCAAGTGATTATAAACCCGATTAGAATTTTATACCCCTAGGGACGTAATGCTTGCCCCCAAAGCAGTTAATTTGTAGGATGGGTTAGCGAAGCGTAACCCATCACCATCCCAGAATAATACGTTACATCAATCCGATAAGTTATGCCCCAATTCCAACCCGATCGCGCTTTAGAAATTGTTGCCCCTAAGTATGGCACTGCCTATCGAATTGGGGGACGTTTACTCTTGACTTGTCGGCATCTGTTTGATAATAGTAACGACTGTAAAGTACGACTTAGATCAGCATCAAACTATTCTGATAAGCAGGATATAGACGCTCAAGTAATTTGGAAAGCTCCCGATAATATCGATATAGCCTTAGTAGAATTACCAGAAACTATCGAAACTTGTGATCCTGTAGGTTTTGGGGTGTTACCTGATGCGAGTAGCACCCAAAAAGTTAAATTTGACTTTTTGGGCTTTCCTCTATTTTTACGGTATTCTGAAGATGGTATAAAATACGCCACAGGGTTACATATTGAGGGAACTATCGATGTGGCTAATCGTGTTCCTCATAACCGTTTGTTATTAAATATTAAAGATAGCAAAGAAATCCAACCCACCGATGAACAATTAGAAAGATTAGCAGAAGATCAGTCACCTTGGCAAGGAACATCGGGATCAGCAATTGTTTGTTATGGGTTAGTGATTGGGGTACAATCTAAACATCCCATTATAGATCGTCCAGCATCTTTAGAGGCTGAATCTTTGGCCATGGTTTATGATAATCCTGAATGGTGTGAGATATTAGAAAACCATGATATTGATCCTGAACCTAAACCGGTTATATCCGCTTCTTTAAAATCTTCTTCCTATCGCAATCAATCTCCGCCTAAACCGAGTTATTTTGTCGAACGTCCAGAGGTTAGTATTGAGTTAAAAAAACTTTTATTGTCAGAAACAACGGAAAAAACTGGAACTTTAGTTATTAGTGCGATTTATGGCTTAGGAGGTATTGGTAAATCCACTTTAGCGGCAGCTTTAGCACAAGAAAAAGAAGTTCAAGCTTTTTTTCCTGATGGCATTTTCTGGGCAACTTTAGGACAACAACCAGATATTTTATCCTTTCTTCATGGCTGGATTCAAGCTTTAGGAGATTATAATTTTAAGCCGACAGGTATTGATGCGGCATCCTTACACTTGAGGACTTTATTAGCAGATAAAAAGGCTTTATTAGTGGTAGATGATCTCTGGAATGTAGAAGATATTGAACCTTTTAGAGTAGCAGTAAATCAATGTAAATTATTAGTAACCACTAGGGAAGTTCCCGTTAAAGGGGCAATTCGTTATGATTTGGATGTGATGACCGAATCTCAATCTTTAGCGTTATTAACGGGTTATTTAAAGCAGGAATTAAATTTACCAGATCAGAAACAAGCCAAAATTATCGCCAAAATTGTCGGTTATTTACCGTTGGCATTAGAGTTAACCGCGGCACAAATTGAAGATAATATTTATTGGGCTGAATTAATCGAAGATTTACGATCGGAAATCGCTCATTTAGAAATTTTAGACCGCTTGGAAGCTGGAGATACTGCCAATGAAGAAAAACGAAAACATTATAGTTTAATTGCTTGCTTTAATCTCAGTTTAAAGCGATTAAATGGGCAAAAATTGAGACAATTTAGTTGGTTAGGAGTTTTACCCGATGATGTTACCATTACGGAAAAGATGGCGACGACTTTATGGGATTGTCCGGTTAGAGAAGCGAGGCAAACTTTAAGATATTTACGGGGTAAGGCTTTGTTATTAACGGGGGTTTCTAGTGAACAATTAACCAGTTATCGCGTCCATGATTTGTTACATGATTTAGCCCGAAATCTGATCCTAGCGTCTCCTAATACTGAAACGGATTATCAATTACCGGGGTTAGGGTTATCAATGGCTGAGGCACATCAACAGCTTTTACAACGGTATCAAAGACAGATTAAGAGATCCCCCCTAACCCCCCTTGAAAAGGGGGGAAAAGAGGTGGAAGTCCCCCTTAGTAAGGGGGATTTAGGGGGATCAAACTGGCATACTTTAGCAGATGATGGCTACATTTATAATCAATTGCTCTGGCATTTGGAAAAAGCGGGACAGATAGCCCAGATTCATCTATTACTGAGGGAAGAAACGGCAGAAGGTCATAATGGTTGGTATAGTCAATGTGAAAGGGAAGGGAAAACAGCAGTTTTTATTAAGGATGTTTCCCGGGCGTGGCAATTGGCGGAGGAGCATTTTATTGAGAATCCTAGTGACTCTATTGGGCTGCAGGTGCGTTATGCTTTGATCACCACTTCCCTCAATAGTTTGGCGACTAATATTCCACCAGAATTAATTGCGGCACTGATTAAACATGAAATATGGACACCTGCTCAGGGATTGGTTTATGTACGGCAAAGTCAAGATTCTAGCAAGCAAGCCGAAGGACTAGAGAAAATTACTCCCTATCTTCCCCCTACTTTATTACCCGAAGCCTTAGAAATTGCCAGAGGGATTGGGGATGAAAACTCCCGTGCAAGGGCATTGACCGGGTTAGCTCCCCATTTACCGGAAAGTTTGTTACCCGAAGCCTTAGAAGTTGCCAGAGGGATTGGGTCTAAATACAACCCTGCAAGGGCATTGATCGGGTTAGCTCCCCATTTACCGGAAAGTTTGTTACCCGAAGCCTTAGAAATTGCCAGAGGGATTGAGAATGAAAACTCCCGTGCTTGGGCATTGACCGGGTTAGCTCCCCATTTACCGGAAAGTTTGTTACCCGAAGCCTTAGAAGTTGCCAGAGGGATTGGGAATGAAAACTACCGTGCAGAGGCATTGTTCGGGTTAGCTCCCCATTTACAGGAAGTTTTACCCCAAGCCTAAGAAGTTGCCAGAGGGATTGGGGATGTAAACTACAGTGGTTCGTCATTGCCCGGGTTAGCTCGCAATTTACCGGATAGTTTGTTACCCGAAGCCTTAGAAGTTGCCAGAGGGATTGGGTCTGAAGACTCCCGTGCAGGGGCATTGACCGGGTTAGCTCCCCATTTACCGGAAGTGTTACCCGAAGCCTTAGCAGTTGCCAGAGGGATTGGGAATGAAAACTACCGTGCAAGGGCATTGACCGGGTTAGCTCCCCATTTACCGGAAAGTTTGTTACCGGAAGCCTTAGAAGTTGCCAGAGGGATTGGGTCTAAATACAACCGTGCAAGGGCATTGATCGGGTTAGCTCCCCATTTACCGGAAAGTTTGTTACCCGAAGCCTTAGAAATTGCCAGAGGGATTGAGAATGAAAACTCCCGTGCAGAGGCATTGACCGGGTTAGCTCCCCATTTACCGGAAAGTTTGTTACCCGAAGCCTTAGAAGTTGCCAGAGGGATTGGGAATGAAAACTCCCGTGCAGGGGCATTGATCGGGTTAGCTCCCCATTTACCGGAAAGTTTGTTACCCGAAGCCTTAGAAGTTGCCAGAGGGATTGAGAATGAATACTACTGTGCAGATGGTAAAAACTACCGTGCAAGGGCATTGACCGGGTTAGCTCCCCATTTACCGGAAAGTTTGTTACCCGAAGCCTTAGAAATTGCCAGAGGGATTGAGAATGAATACTACCGTGCAAGGGCATTGACCGGGTTAGCTCCCCATTTACCGGAAAGTTTGTTACCCGAAGCCTTAGAAATTGCCAGAGGGATTGGGAATGCAAGGGCATTGATCGGGTTAGCTCCCCATTTACCAGAAAGTTTGTTACCCGAAGCCTTAGAAATTGCCAGAGGGATTGGGAATGCAAGGGCATTGATCGGGTTAGCTCCCCATTTACCGGAAGTGTTACCCGAAGCCTTAGAAATTGCCAGAGGGATTGGGTCTGAAAACTACCGTGCTTGGGCATTGACCGGGTTAGCTCCCCATTTACCGGAAAGTTTGTTACCGGAAGCCTTAGCAGTTGCCAGAGGGATTGGGA
>NZ_JAPZSR010000389.1:0-12949 GCF_027531875.1 Microcystis sp. LE19-84.1B
AATTACCAAATATTATCAAGTTCTAAGACAAATTGAGATAAAATATTTTCCCCCGATAAACTCTCTGGATTAGTTAAAATTTCTACTGCCTGTCCTTGACGATAAATTTCTACTTCTCTAGTTTTTCTATTGATTAACCAACCTAAACGAGTCCCATTATCTAAATATTCCTGCATTTTTTTCCTAGCAGTTTCTAGGCTATCACTAGGAGACATTAATTCAATGACAAAATCGGGAGATAGAGGTAAAAATCTTTCCTTTTGTTGTGGGTTTAAATCTTGCCATTTTTCTAAAGGTATCCAAGCAGCATCGGGAGAGCGATCGGCCCCATTCGGTAGTTTAAATCCTCCAGAAGAATCAAAAACTACACCTAATTTATGTAGGTTATTCCATAACCATAATTGGGCAGTGATTCCAGCGTTAGAATTGCTGGTTTCTCCTCCAGTCGGTGGCATAATAATTAAATCTCCTTTTGCGTTGCGTTCCAAACGTAAATCTCGGTTATCCTGACAAAGTTGAAAGAATTGTTCATCGCTCAGTTGAAACGAGTTAAATTTAACTTCTACTGTCATTATTATCCCCAACCTACTCTCGTCTAAAATTCATGGTAACGCGCTAGGGCAAGAGATGTTCCTGGATGAAATTAGTGTAAACATCTCCGGCTAAAAAAGCTGGAGTTTCCAATATTTTACGATGGAAATCAATAGTCGTCGGTACTCCCGTGATCGCACATTCCCGCAGGGCGCGTTTCATGCGTTTAATGGCAGTTTCGCGATTTTCTCCCCAGACAATTAACTTACCGATTAGGGAATCGTAATAGGGGGGGATTTCGTAATCGGTGTAAACGTGGGAATCCATGCGGACACCTGGACCGCCGGGGGGCAGATAACCGCTAATTTTGCCGGGGTGAGGACGAAAATTGTGATCGGGATCCTCGGCATTAATGCGACACTCGATCGAATGCCCTCTAAATATCACCTGATCTTGCTTAATTTGCAGTTTTTCGCCCTGTGCCACCCGAATTTGTTCTCGGATCAGGTCCATCCCCGTGATCATCTCCGTGACGGGGTGTTCCACCTGAATACGGGTGTTCATTTCCATGAAGTAAAAATTACCGTGTTTATCGACTAAAAATTCCACGGTTCCCACCCCGACGTAATTAATCGATTTAGCGGCTTTAACGGCGGCATTACCCATTTTGGAGCGTAAATGGGGCGTTAAGAAGGGGCTAGGTGCTTCTTCTAGCAGTTTTTGGTGTCGTCGCTGAATCGAACAGTCTCTTTCTCCTAAATGGATTACGTTACCGTGACTATCGGCCAAAATCTGAAACTCGATATGTCGGGGACATTCGATAAATTTTTCTAGATATACTCCCGAATTGCCAAAAGCCGCTTCTGCTTCCCCTTGGGCGGCTTTTAACATATCACCTAGTTCATCTGCACTCTTGACAAGACGCATCCCACGCCCTCCACCCCCAGCAGTGGCCTTAATCAGGACAGGATAACCGATGTCATCAGCGATACGCTTTGCTTCCGCTTCTGAGGTAATTAAACCACCACTGCCGGGGATAGTGGCAACTCCCGCTCTCTGCATCGTTTTTTTAGCGGTAGATTTATCGCCCATAGCCAGAATAGCACTGGGAGACGGACCGATAAAAGTTAACTGATGATCGGCACAAATTTCGGCAAAGCGGGCGTTTTCTGCCAAAAAACCGTAACCAGGATGGATGGCCGTGGCGTTGCGTGTTAGGGCAGCCGAGATGATATTAGGGATGTTTAAGTAACTTTTGCTGCTCGGAGGCGGACCAATACAAACACTCTCATCGGCCAATTGAACATGAAGGGCATGGCGATCGATGGTAGAGTGGACGGCAACGGTTCTAATGCCCAATTCTTCGCAACTATGAAGGATTCTTAAGGCGATTTCCCCGCGATTGGCGATTAATATCTTGGCAAACTGCATTGGACGACCACGAGATCAGGCTGGTGTGATAGGCGACTATTTAGTAGAATATCTGGTTTTGTTACCTTGGGGAAATCGGGAAATCGGGAAGTGGGGAAGTGGGGTGTGGGGGGATGGGGTGTGGGGTGTGGGGTGTGGGTAATTGGGGAATTGGGGAATTGGGGAAGTGGGGAAGTGGGGAAGCTGTCTCATCACCCTATCACCCCAAAACCCTATCACCCCAAAACCCTATCACCCTATTTCCTGACTCCTGCCTACCGACGGCTAAAATAACCGACTTCGTCTCCCTCCCCGGTCAAGATTGAAAGCGATAAGCTAGAGTGTGAGAAGTGAAAACCTTTTAATCTCGTTTCGCCCCTAGAGGATAATAGCTCGATGTTGCGAATTATCACAGAGCCATGGTCAGCCAGAACGGAACTGAGACGAATTCGGGAACGGTTCGACGATCCGGAAATTCGGGAAAAAGAATCGCTTGTCCGAGAGATTGTCGAGCAGGTGCGACTTTCTGGCGATCGCTCGTTAGTGGATTACACGCAAAAATTCTATCAACAGTCCCTTAATCTACAACAACTGAAGGTGAGTGGCTCGGATCTGGATGCTGCTTATCAACAGGTGTCCCAGGATTTATTAAATGCGATCGCTGTTGCCTGTGCAAAAATGGAGGCTTTTCATCGTCAGCGTCTTCCCAAAGCTTGGGTGCAGTTTCCTGAGGATGGTACAGTTCGAGGGAAACGTTATCAACCGATTAACAGTGTGGGAATTGTCGTTCCCGATGGTAAACGAGCCTATCTCAGTTTATTGCTCCAACAGGCGATTCCTGCCAAAATAGCGGGGGTTAAACGGATTGTCATGGTATCCCCCGCCGATGAGGATTTACGCATCCATCCGGCGATTTTAGTGGCAGCCCAATCGGTGGGTATTAGTGAGATTTATCGGGTGGCTGGACCACAGGCGATCGCCGCTTTAGCCTACGGCACAAAAACGATCGCTCCCGTGGAGATGATTGCCGGAATAGGTGATTTTTATACTAATTTGGCTAAAAAACTGGTTTCTGACCATGTAAAAATCGATTATCTCTCTATTACTTCTGATTTGGTTATTATTGCCGATAATCAAGCTAATCCCAGACAGTTAGCCCTAGATTTATTAGCGCAAGCGGAACAGTATTCCCTAGCGGCAGCGATTTTATTGACGACGGATAAGGCTTTGGCTTTAATAGTACAGGAAGAAGTGCAAAAACAGTTACAGATACATCCCCAGAGATTGTTAACGGAAAAAGCGATCGCTCATTATGGTTTAATCGTGGTGGTGGAGTCATTGGAAAAAGCGATCGAATTATCGAATCTTTTTGCTCCCACCCATTTATCCTTAATGATCGATGAACCTTGGGAAAAGCTATCTTCTGTGAGACAATCGGGAACTATTCTCCTTGGTTCTACTACTCCAAAAGCGGTGGCCGATTATTTAGGTTGTCCCGTGGGAGTGGAAACTTTTCTCGATTCCGCCACTTTGATCGAATATCCTGCCGATTCCTTCGCCTCCATAGCCCATAATCTACAAATATTAGCGCAAGCGGAGGGCTTTACGGCAACGGATGCGGGTATAGAATCCCGAGGTCAGGACAAGAACTAGAAAAACTATAATCTTCTCAAAGCAACGATTGGGTCTAATTTAGCGGCACGATGAGCGGGAACAACACCGAAAATCAGACCGATGGCGCTGGAAACTCCTAAAGCGAGAATTATCGCAGGGATTGAGACACTGGTGGTTAAAGCAGCAAAAATTCCCGCTAGATACATTCCTTGAATGCCGACAAAAATCCCGATAATTCCGCCAGTGGTGGCTAAAATCACCGATTCAATCAGAAATTGACCTTTTATATCCCCTTCTTTCGCTCCTAAAGCCTTTCTTAACCCGATTTCTTGGGTTCTTTCCGTGACTGACACGAGCATAATATTCATGACACCGATTCCCCCGACAAAAAGAGAAATACTAGCGATCGAGGCTAACATTCTAGTTAAACTATCGTTAGTTTCTTTGGCCATTTCTAGGACTGCGGTTTGGGGGAAAATCTGCACATAATTCTCGTCGCTGACCTGATGACGCATTTGCAGCAGGTTGCTAATCTGAAACTGGGCGGCTTTAATTTGGGCGGAGTTTTTGGCCAAGACAGAAATATGAGTCAGGGGAATGCCAAAGATAGCTCTGCGGCCTTGAACCTGATTAGACATGGTAGTTAGGGGAATTAAAGCTCGATCGTCCTGATTAGTCTCAAATAAGGAGCCTTTCGCCTGTAAAACTCCAATGACTTGAAAACTAAGATTGCCGATGCGAAGATTTTCGCCGACGGGGTCGCGATTACCAAAGAGATTTTTAGCTAATTCCGATCCCAAGACAATCACGCGATTATCCCGTTTCAGGTCAGATTCCATAATAAATCTACCTTTAGATAGTTGACGGTTACGCACGTTTAGGTACTCGGCTCCCACCCCGATTAGGGGGCTATTACTGGTTCTATTACCGAAGGATAGGATTTTTTTACCGCTCAATTCGGGAGAAATGGCGGCAATGGCGGGAACTTGAGATGCGATCGCTTGAGCATCTTCGTAGGTGAGCGGCCGGGGATTAGGAATTGTCCGCCGGACATTGCGCGAAGAGGTGGAAACAAATAAAACATTCGGACCGAGGGCTTCAAACTGCTCGATAGCAACTTTTTGCGCTCCTTCACCCACTCCCACTAGGGCAATGACGGAGGCGTTACCGATAGCAATTCCTAGCATGGTCAGACCACTACGCAGTTTATTGGCCATCAAAGCGGAAAAAGCCATTTTCAGGTTTTCGAGCATTTCCATGGTTAGTTATATTCAGTGGGGAATTATGAATTATGAATTATGAATTATGAATTGGGGAGATGGGGAAGTGGGGAAGTGGGGAAGTGGGAAGTGGGAAGTGGGGAAGCTGTCTCATCACCCTATCACCCCAAAATCCTATCACCCCAAAACCCCAAAACCCCAACACCTGTCTCCTGTCTCCCGACGACTGATTAGCGGGCAGAGATTTGGATCGTTTCTGGTTTACTTAAATCGCCGGTAATAGTTAAACTGCGCCGATTAGCGTTGAGATGACGGACAATTTTATAGATAGCTTCAACTTGGTCACTAGCGCCGATTTTGGCCGCTAGAGTGGCTAAGTCGAGAGAAGTCCCCGTTTCCCGAACAACTTGCACGATTTTTCTTTGTAAATCCAGAATGGAAGCGGCGGCTTTTTTCCCCGCTTCTACCCCGGGTTGATGGTAGGCGTTAATGTTAACTAAACTAGCATAGAAACTAACGGCCCTTTCGTAGAGGGCAATTAGGGCCCCCACCTGACGGGGAGTAACCTCTGGGATCGTGATAGTGATAGAGTGACGACTATTTTCGTATAAAGCTTGTCGAGTACCTTGCAGTAATCCTGAGAGGAAATCGCCAGCAGTGGAGCCGGTTTCCACTTCGATGGAATCTCCTTGTCGGTCTTTTAACACTTCAATAAAAGTGGCGAAGAAATTGGGGACACCTTCGCGTAATTGTTGGACGTAGGCGTGTTGGTCCGTGGAACCTTTGTTACCATAGACGGCGATACCTTGGTAAACCTTATTCCCATCGAGGTCTTTTTCTTTACCGAGGGACTCCATGACCAATTGTTGCAGATAGCGGCTAAAGAGATAGAGACTGTCTTTGTAGGGCAGAATCACCATATCTTTCTCTCCCTTGCCCTTGCCCTCATGATACCAAGCTAGGGCCAGTAGGGCGCTAGGATTTTTTTTCAGGTTATGGACGCGGGTGGCGATGTCCATTTCTTTGGCCCCAGCTAACATTTCATCAATGTCGATACCCTGCAAAGCGGCCGGGAGAAGACCGACGGCGGATAGTTCTGATGTACGACCACCGACCCAATCCTGCATGGGGAAACGAGTTAGCCAATCTTGGGCGTATTTGTCCAGTCGGCTACCCGGCATGGTGACGGCGACCGCGTGTTGCGGAAAGTCTAAATCTAGTTTTTCGTAAGCGTTGCGGACTTCTAACATTCCGTTTCTCGCTTCGGGAGTGCCGCCGGATTTACTGGTGACGATAACGAGGGTGGTAGCTAAGGGTAAATGGGCTAAGGTGCGATCGATGCCTTTGGGGTCGGTATTATCAATAAAAGCAATCTCTAAGGGGGGATTAAGGGGGGATAGAGCCGAACCGACGAATTGGGGACCCAAAGCAGACCCCCCGATGCCTACACAGAGAATATGGGTGAATTTTGACCGATTGGGCGGCTTAATCGCTCCGGAGTGAATTTTCTTGACAAATTCTTTGATCTGTGCTAAGGGTTCGGTGATTTCGGCCCGCAATTCCTGGTTAGGAGCGAGTTCAGGAGCGCGCAGCCAGTAGTGGCCGACCATACGCTGTTCGTCGGGATTGGCGATCGCACCCCGTTCTAAAGCTGCCATATCTTGGAAAGCACGCTGAAATTTTGCTTCTAGACCTTTGAGAAAAGCCTCATCGAAGGGAATCCGACTGACATCGAGATAAAGTTCTAGGTTAGGGTGATAGTATAACCAATCTTGGTAACGTTGCCAGAGTTGCAGATTATCCATAAAAAAAGCGAAATTTTTGTTTAATTACTCGTTTAGGAGAGATAAGATTTTATCCTCTGCAATCATCATACAGGTAGTTTTAGGCTAGAAGTTGACGGTTAAGCATATATTAGGGGTTGGCAAAATGTTAACAGTGACGGAACTATTCCCTAATTGTTCGGTTTGCTGGTGTTGGCTGTTGATTTTTTAACTGGTTCTATGGCTATCTACTCATCCCCTCTCAAAATCGGTAATTTAGCAGTGCATAGCCGCGTCTTGCAATCACCTTTATCTGGTGTCACCGATTTAGTGTTTCGGCGCTTGGTGAGACGCTTTGCTCCTGATTCGATGCTCTATACGGAGATGGTTAATGCGACAGAAATCTCCCAGCTGCAAGAGTTACCGCAATTGATGGTTATCGGGGACAAAGAACAACCAATTAGTATGCAGTTATTTGATTGCCGTCCTGATTTTATGGCTGTGGCGGCGGAAAAAGCGGTTAAGGAAGGAGCGATGACCATTGATATTAATATGGGTTGTCCTGTTAATAAAATTACTAAAAAAGGCGGCGGTTCTTCCCTTTTACGACAGCCAGAAATTGCCGAGCAAATTGTTAGGGAAGTGGTGGGAGCGGTATCAGTGCCAGTAACGGTGAAAACTCGCTTGGGATGGAACGCTCAGGAGATTAATATTATCGATTTTGCCCGTCGTTTGGAAGATGCGGGAGCGCAAATGTTGACCCTGCACGCACGCACTAGGGAACAGGGTTATCACGGGCCAGCCGATTGGCAATGGATTAAACGGGTGAAGGAGGTTTTATCGATTCCTGTCATCGCTAATGGTGATATTGTTTCTGTGGAAGCGGCGATTAATTGTTTGGAATTTACCCGGGCCGATGGGGTGATGTGTTCGCGGGGAACCCTCGGTTATCCCTATTTGGTGGGGGAAATCGATTATTACCTCAAAACAGGCAAAAAGTTGCCGAAACCCACCTCTATTGACCTGTTAACCCTAGCTAAAGAGCATTTACAGGGGCTATGGCTATACAAGGGACAACGCGGTATCTGGCAAGCGCGGAAACATCTGGCTTGGTATTGTCAGGATTTTACCGGTGCGGCGGTTTGGCGCGATCGGTTTTCGCGCATCGAATCTCTGGGGGAGGGCTGTGATTTAATTGATGGAGCTATTGCCCAATTAAACCTTGAAAACGAGAATATTTACAGATAACGGTGCTATAAGCTGTAGGTTCTTACGAACCTTTTGCTGGTTCGTCAGCATCATCGACAAGGTACATTTACTATCTAGGGGCTGCTGAAAAAGTACGGGCGAAGCATTCGGGCAATAAGCTATCGGTGAAACCGTAGATTTTTTATCCGAATGCTTCGCCCCTACAGGACGCGGGCCGATGAAGACGCAAGGTTTTGAAGCACGATTCTCTCAAAATCTTGCACCTGTGGGAGCGAGAAAAGCCACAAAACCCTTACCTTGCCTACATTTCACCTTTATTCAGCAAAACCTACCTAAACCTGCTCACGGGTTTCAGCATTATGGCGCAATTTGCTTGCCTGCTCCTGACTATCGATAATATCAGGTCGAGAGCCAATAACCCCAACGCTGAGAAGGTAAAATGCCCCCATATTTGTCTAAATTCGATCGCACTCCCGTCCGTCGCTGTGCCTAGACGTTTTTAGATTATTATCATTTGCTTGAATCAATGATCATGGTGCGTTCCCCAAAATTGATCGGTGGAGCAGTAGGAGTTACATGAGGGAACGCACCCTACCAGAGCAGCGATCATACTATTCCCAAGTTAGAGTTATACCTTCTAGGTTACATACTCTCTGAATAGTTTCCAGTTTACTTTCAGTCAATTTCCCAAATAGGTGAACTCTCATTTTATGCTTGGGATAATACTGTCCATAACTCTTTATTTGTCCAATCGCTGATTTCCAGCCTTTTGTATTTTTGACTTCAATTATTTCCGTATTAGTTAAGACATCTATTCTACCTACCTTATCAATGTAAACCTCGGTTTTTCCTCCTAATTCCCTAGCCAGTTTGTCCCGATACCAAGCCTCTGTCCCCTTTACAGGAGCATTTATCTCAGGCTCAATAACTATGCCATTAAGCTGATTAATAAAGTCCCGAATTGCTCCTCTTACTAATTTTTGAGCAGCATTGGGGGACTGTCTCTTCCGTGTAGCCATTACTTACTCAGTGAATAATTTAGAGATACCATACCCAGCTAAACCAATTACTGCTCCTACTGCCGCTACGGGAGCCATTGTAACTGCAACTGCCGTCCCTCCCACTGCTAATCCCATACCCCCAACCAATGCTGATATACCGGCTCCAGCACCCGCACCAATTGCCGCTGCTCCAATTGCCGTTGCGTCTTGTTCTTCTATTGCTTTCTTGGTTCCGTAAACTGCCGTGCCGACAACTGCTCCTGCCGCTGCTACTGGAGCCATACCGACTCCTAGAGCAGTTCCTCCTACAGCAAGTCCCATACCGCCAACTACTGCCGATGCACTAGCTCCAATGGCCGTACCCACTCCCACTGAAATCATTGCCTCTTGAACTTCTTCTGGCTTATTTTTGTCCGTCATTGATTTTGCCTCATTTTTTAGGTTTAACTAATTATACAGAAACTTTCCGAATAACGAGAGTAAGGATATGCCGAAATTTTCCGCATATCACCCCGTTTTGTGGATTCCTGACAATCAGCCGAAATAACATCAGCTTTTCCCCAAGGTTGCAGCACCAATTGTTCAATCTGACTGCACTTCGTAACAAAAATTTACAACTCGATCACAAGCGATCGCACTCCCGTCCGTCGCTGTGCCTAGACGTTTTTAGATTATTATCATTTACTTGAATCAATGAGCATGGTGCGTTCCCCACAATCGATCGGTGGAGCAGTAGGAGTTACATGAGGGAACGCACCCTACAGCTACATTGCTCTAGCGATTTAAGACATCATTGCGATGAGTAACAGAACCTACAATCTGCACCACCTCATCAATTAAGGCTTGAGGAACTTCCAACTCAACGAGGGTAGCAACTAAATCCTCAGCGATCGCATCGAAGTGGCTATCGGTTAAGCCCATCTCAGCCACTAATTCTTTATGTGCATCCCTCATAGGACGACCATTCCATTGTTCAGCACCACCAAAAGCATAGGTCATAAAGGCTTTTTGATGTTGTTTCTGTTGTTGCATATCTGTAGGAGTGAAGAAACGCTGGACTCGCTCATCTGCCAAGACCTTTTCATAAAATTTTTCTACAGCTAGATCAACAGCCGCTGCACCACCAAGCTTTTCATACAGTGTTTTCATTGAAAATTACTCCTTAATTGTATGAGTTCAAATGTGACACCAGACAGATGGGAGAAGTTGAAATGTTCAATAATCAAAAAGATTAGAGTATGGATAAATCGTAATTCATCTGTATTAGCAGCCCGCTCGTTGGAGCAAGGAGTATGTCTAACGGTTGAACTCACTCGCCGCCAATGACTTTGGATGATGTAGATAACTTTAGCACAAGGTCCCGGTGCAGTGATTGGTTAGATCGCTCCTAATTCTTACCTAGAATCTTGTCATACTCGGAGTGCGACCCAACCCAGAACCAAACTATCTTTTCTTCGTCTGACTTCTTAATCCCTAATGCTCGCCATCCAATGCCGACTCTGACTGACCAGATTTTTTCTCTTGGTTTCACTTCTTTGAACTCTAGGCTGGGGTGAAATGGATTTTCTTGCCAAATCTCGTAATTTTTCTTGGCTGTTTCTTGTACCCTTTGCGGCAAACTGAGAAAAAGTTGACGAAACCTCTTGGTTCTGGCTGACTTCATTCTTCTCCAAAGCCTTTATCTTCTGTTCTCCCCTCTTGTTCTTCTATCAGGGCTTCCTGTGCCATTGTTATTAAAGCTCCCAATTCCAGATCTTCGTTAGAAAGGCTTTGCTGCCATTTTAATTCACTTTCAATGTCTTCCAGCAATTGTTGAGCAAGTTCATCTTGAAGATGCTCTGGCAGTTTCTGGATTTCTGTGAATGCTTTTTGCAACAGAGTAGTCATGTTTTGTTGATGTTTTACGCATATTGGACTATTTTACTACTTTTTCTACTCTTGCAATCCCACTATTAATTATACAGAAACTTTCCGAATAACCAGAGTAAGGATATGCCGAAAGTTTCCGCATATCACCCCGTTTTGTGGATTCCTGACAATCAGCCGAAATAACATCAGCTTTTCCCCCGAAAATCTAGCACCAATTGTTCAATCTGACTGCACTTCGTAACAAAAATTTACAACTCGATCATAAGCGATCGCACTCCCGTCCGTCGCTGTGCCTAGACGTTTTTAGATTATTATCATTTACTTGAATGAATGAAATTTTCTTCGGAGAGCTTGGTATTCTTCTGACTCTGGCGAAGGACCCGTAACAACGGCTTCGATGAATTCGTCTGGTGGCTTATACTGGTGTTCCACAACGTAATGATAGATGAGTGTAGGCGCAGCGTAGATGGCAGATTGGCCAATCACACGGATCTCGCCAGTTCCGATGTTGAGCCAATGAGTCTTTTCCCCATATCGTGGTATGCACCATTGTTCATAGGAAATGTCACGGCACAATTCGCATACATGAAACCCACGAGCAATATTAACGATGTATTCGTCCAGACAGAGTTGGAACAGTGTATCCTTGAACTCTTGAGAAGTTTCCCCCTTTGAATAGAATTTGTTGCCGCTGAGCCAACCAACATTGAGAGTGGTTAGCATACGCTCACCTCTTAGTACAGGTGGTTCATGCCTGGCAAAATATTCGTAGGGAGTCAGGTCTTTATAGTAGGTCATCGCAGTCTTTCGAATTCCTTTAGGTAGATTGCTGACAATCAGCCGAAATAACATCAGCTTTTCCCCCGAAAATATAGCACAAATTGTTCAATCTGACTGCACTTCGTAACAAAAATTTACAACTCGATCATAAGCGATCGCACTGCCGTCCGTCGCTGTGCCTAGACGTTTTTAGATTATTATCATTTGCTTGAATCAATGAGGATGGTGCGTTCCCCAAAATCGATTGGTGGAGCGATAGGACTCGCATGAGGGAACGCACCCTACCATATCTGCACTGAGTTCCGTTGTTGCCTTGTTAGGATTAGGGTTAGTCTCTAGCCTGACCAAGCGAAAATAGAAATAGTAGGGTGGCCATTGCCCACCTTACCGCTTTTTCAGTCATAATAAATCCGAATTAGGGCGAACTGTAGTAAAATAGTAAACGAACCTCTTAAGCAGGGTTTATAAGGATGTCCAGACGAGACGATCTACATTTATCATTACGTCATACTTTAGAAAAAGAAGGTTGGAAAATCACTGATGATCCTTTAATTCTAACCTTAGAAAAAACCTTGCTTAAAGCTGATTTAGGAGCAGAAAAGTTTTTTGCTGCGGAAAAAGAAGATCGTAAAATTGCCGTAGAAATCAAAGACTTTGATACGCCTTCAGTTATCAGTGAATTAGAAAAAACAATAGGACAACTTCAATTATACCAATGGGCTTTAGATTCACAAGAACCTGAAAGAAAACTTTTTTTGGGCATTAGTGAAGCGGTTTATTTAAAACACTTCAAAAAAGCTATTTTCCAACTGGTTATTAAACGTAATAGAATCAATTTAATTATTTATAATCCTCAAAAGTAGATAATTGTCGAATGGATAACACAGTAAATTATGCTGATATTCTGACTCAAGTTATCAGAAAAGAGTCAGCGATGCAACCTCGATTACAAACCCTTAAAATTACCCCAGTTTGTGATCCAGAATCAGGCAACTTTTTAATAATTATGACTGGTTGGGAAAAAGAAGTATGGATTAATACAATTTTATTTCACGCTCGTTTATTGAAAAATAAAATTGTCATTGAAGATGATAATCTTGAAGAAGGATTAACAACCAATTTAATTCAAGCTGGGATTCCCCCAGAAGATATTATCACTGGACTTTCCCTAGAGTAAGGTAGGCATTACCCACCTTAGCGCTATCGCACTGAATGTTAGGAAAAATTATCTAAATGCTTCAATTCGATCTAAATAGACATTAACTAATTTATGTTCAATAACCAAAGCTTCAAACTCTGGTCAAATACGAGCTAAAAACTGATGAAATTCTCGTTTTCGTATATTGCCAAAACGGAGATGTACTACTTTAGGTGGGGAAAAAAATTAGGGTTTGCTGAAAAAGTACGGGCGAACTGAGAGGGGGACAAGCGAGCTAGAAGGTAGATAGGGCAAGCGATATAGCTCTTTGTCCTTTGATGTAATCCTTCAACCGATAGCGGCTAATTTGCATTAGCTCTTCTATATTTTTTTGGAACATTTGATGTAGCTGTA
>NZ_JAPZSR010000211.1:0-2909 GCF_027531875.1 Microcystis sp. LE19-84.1B
GCCAAGCTTTTCTGGTCGGAACCCCCTAAGCCGAGTTTTCCAGGTGCTGCGCCGTCCACTTGGTTTTCGAGACTGGCCTTTTAATTCTAACGTAAAGCCAACCTAGAACGGCGGGGTTTCAGACCCAAAATTTCCGATGAACCGGGCAACTTGACCTTGCCGAACAGTACAATTTCGCTTCGCCGGAGTGATAATAATACCGTTTTGTCAAGTTTTACATTCAATCAGAGTTCCTTTTCGTCAAGAGGTGTGTTCTTATCGTTCAAAACTTCTTATCTGGCGGGGATTGCCGATCAGGGTGCGGGAATTCGCATATCTATTGACCGTCCGAATAATGGGGGGACACAATTAGTTTTCGATAACGTTATACTTGATGCGACTCCTGTTCCAGAACCCTCTAGCCTTCTTGGTTTTATCACCCTAGGCGGCTTAATGCTAGGGAGTGCTGTTAGGCTTACTGGGGGCGGCAGCGACACTTAAGAAAACGGGTTTCTTTGAGAAACCCGTTTTCTGGAAGAGGAGAGGAGGTGCGGGTTTCCTCTCTCTTTTTTTGGGGGAGGTTTTTTGATGGGTAGCATCTCAGTCCTGAATTATGTTAGGATTGGCCGTAGAATGATCAAAAATCGTGACTACACAAGCAACAGTAATCCAAGCTACAGCCAAGGAAATTAGGGAAGAGGTTTTTAGATTTATTCGGCCAGCCCTATTTAATGATCGCTGCCGTTTTCCTGTACCGATCCTAACTGTTGACGCACATCATCGATCGCTAGATTTAACTGGGCAATTTTATCTTCTAAACTGCGGCGGGCCATTTCCATGCCTTCCTCTGGAGTCAAGCGCCCATTGCGGATCTCCTCTAAAAAAGCTTGATTATCCCCATCTCCTAAACCGCGACGGCTGCGATTAGCCAACACTGTCCCCAAAACACCGCCCACTAAACCACCGACAATCGCACCGGCTAAAAAACCGCCCGTAAACCCATCTCGCTGACTCATAATCCCCTTTTCTCCTAATAGGTTCCAAAAGCTCGATCGCCGGCATCGCCCAATCCCGGCACGATGTAACCGCGGCTATTTAATCCTTCATCGATAATAGCCGTATAGATGTTCAAGCTGGGATAATTTTGACTCAATTTCTGTAAAGCCGGCGGGGCAGCCACCACGGAAATCAGGCGAATCAGGGCAGGATCAACGCCTCTGCTGGTAATTTCTGCCATTGCCGTTGAAATTGATCCCCCCGTGGCTAACATCGGTTCAAGAATTAAGACTCTTGTGGCCGGATCAAAACTGGCCGGTAATTTATTTAAATAACAACTCGCCTCTAGGGTTTCCTCATTTCTGGCTAAACCGAGGTGATAGGTACTAGCTAGGGGTAAAAGGCTTTGGGCTCCTTCCAACAGGGCTAATCCTGCCCTTAAAATCGGAACTACGGCCATCGGTACGCTAGGATCGATAAAAGTAGCCGGACATTCCGCTAGAGGGGTTTTAACGCTAGTTTCCAGGGTCGGCAACCATTGCCGCGCCGCTTCGTAGGTTAACCAGCGGCCTAGTTCCGTCATCGCTGTTTTAAACAGTACCGAGGGGGTATTTTGATCGCGTGCGATCGCTAACCAATGCTTAACCAGAGGATGTTCGGGAACATAGACGCGCAGTTGTAAAACCATGAAAACACTAGAACTCGATCGAGGACTAAACTTTATCTTAACAGCTTTTTTCTCCCCACTTCCCACTCCCCACTTCCCGCTTCCCAAACCCCAAAACAGAGGTTAAAATAAAAGCAAGCCAGAAGCTTGCGAGCGGCTTCTGACTTGGCTAATTTTAACGACGACGGGTTCTTTGTCGTCTCCGGGCTACTGCTTTACGCTTTCTCTTTTCTTGAGGGGTTTCAAAAAATTGATGCTTTTTGATATCCGCATAAATTCCCGCTTTCGCTACCTGTCGCTTAAAACGACGCAGGGCTGATTCGATCGCCTCGTTCTGACCAACTACCACTTGGGTCATTAACCTAATTCACCTCCTGTAATTGCTCTCTGCCTAAAAAATGCCAACTTCTCATTATAGCACAATCTAGGGTAAAAAGCGATCCAAGGCGGCCTTTAATTCTTCAATTTCTGTCTCGATACTACCTTCCTGGGCAGCCCGGGCAATACATTCGCTCAGATGTTCGTCGAGAATAATTCTGGCAACGCGATCAATCGCCCCGCGAATAGCGGCAATTTGCATCAAAACTTCGGGACAGGGACGATTTTCCGATACCATCGTCTTGATGCCGCGAATGTGTCCTTCGATCCGCGAGAGACGGTTAATAATTTGCTTCAGGGAAGCTTCGCTATGGACGTGGGGAGTCCCTTTTGACTCGTGGTCATGGCCCGTCTCGTCGTGGTTGTGAAGGGGGTCGAAAGGGGTAATTTGATTAGTCAAGGGCTTACCGTCAATTCAGTTATACTCTCTAGTGTGCCACACTTGCAGACCCCAGCCCCTAGCATAGTTTTGTCCAGTTTGAATTTCCGTTCAGGGGTCTTCGGTTTGAAAGAGGGTGTGGGGTGTGGGGTGTGGGGTGTAGGGTGTCGGGTGTCGGGTGTGGCCCCCCCAACCCCCCCGACATCGGGGGGGCAGGTGGGGTGTGGGGTGTCGGGTGTGGGGTGTAGGGAAGGAAACCTCTTTCATCTGTGGGGGTGAAAATTTGGCTCTTCGTTACTCTTTATGCTAAATCAACAGACAAGATGCCAAGACAACATACTTCTAACCCAAAAATTCCGAAAGTTTCTAAAGCCATAGCCTCTCCGTTTTATTAGTTTAAGTTTATTGTTGATTCCCTCGACCACCCCATTCGTTGTCCTTCGCTCGAAATAACTAATTATTTCTCCAAACCAGTTTCGGATTGTTTGACAACTCTTGGTAAAAACACTG
>NZ_JAPZSR010000254.1:0-2439 GCF_027531875.1 Microcystis sp. LE19-84.1B
CCAAGCTTTTCTGGTCGGAACCCCCTAAGCCGAGTTTTCAAGGTGCTGCGCCGTCCACTTGGTTTTCGAGACTGGCCTTTTAATTCTAACGTAAAGCCGCCGTTCTACGGCGGGGTTTCAGACCCAAAATTTCCGATGAGAGGAAACTTTGCCCTTACCAGTGCGTCTTTGGCCTCTAAGCAAACAAGTGTCACGCTTGCGATAGAATAGATCGGACTTAGCCTAAATGGGGTCAGCGAAAGAATGTGCGGAATTGTTGGCTATATCGGAACCCAAACAGCGATCGATATTCTCCTAGCTGGATTGGAACGTTTAGAATATCGGGGTTATGATTCGGCAGGAATTGCCACAATTCTCGAAGGTGAATTACATCGAGTTCGCGCCCAGGGAAAACTCTACAATCTGCGGGAAAAATTAGAACAGGAAGTTAATCCCTCCCAAATTGGCATCGGTCACACCCGTTGGGCAACCCACGGCAAACCCGTAGAAAGTAATGCCCATCCCCACACCGATAACAGTCAACGGGTGGCAGTGGTACAGAATGGCATTGTCGAAAATTTTCAGGTATTAAGAACAGAATTAAAGGAAAAAGGCTGTATATTTGACTCGGAAACCGACACAGAAGTTATTCCCCATCTAATCGCCAGTTATCTACCCAAACCTACCGATGAAGACTACTTGGGGGTGAGTCCTTTCCTCAAGGCAGTTTTAAGGGCAATTGAACGTTTGGAGGGGGCCTTTGCCCTAGGGGTGATTAGTCCCGATTATCCCGATGAATTGATTGTCGTGCGGCAACACGCCCCTTTAATCATCGGTTTTGGTCAAGGGGAGTTTTTCTGTGCCTCCGATGTTAGTGCTTTGGTTCCCCATACCCGGGCGGTGCTGTCCCTGGATAATGGCGAAATCGCTCGGTTAACACCCTTGGGAGTAGAAATTTATAATTTTGAAGGGAAAAGAGTCCGTAAAAGCCCCAGAATCCTCGATTGGAGTCCGACGACCGTAGAAAAACAGGGTTATCGTCACTTCATGCTCAAGGAAATCTACGAACAACCCGGAGTGGTGCGCGACTGTTTAGGAACCTATCTGCATCCCCATTGGACAGCACAAAATGAGGATAATGTCAACCCGATAAATATTAATTTTTCTGAAGAAATTTACGATAATTTAGAACATATTCAGATTTTAGCCTGTGGAACCAGTTGGCACGCTAGTTTAGTCGGTAAATACTTGATTGAGCAGTTGGCGGGTATTCCCACAAGGGTACAGTACGCCTCGGAATTTCGCTATGCACCCACGCCCCTGATGCCCAATACTTTAACTATCGGGGTGACGCAATCGGGGGAAACAGCCGACACTTTAGCGGCTTTGGAAACGGAAAAACAGCGTCGTTTAGGATTAGAAAAAAAATATCAGGCCCGGATTATCGGTATTACTAATCGCCCCGAAAGTACCCTAGCACAAATGGTCGATCAGATTATTAATACCCAAGCAGGAATCGAGATCGGGGTGGCGGCAACTAAGAGTTTTACGGCACAATTATTGGGTTTTTATCTCTTAGCTTTGGATTTATCCTATCGTCGTCAAACTTTGTCTTTAGAGAGAATCGAGGAAATTATTAATGGAATGCGATCGCTGCCAAGATCGATCGAAACTGTCTTAGAAACACAGGAAAAAGCGATCGAAGAATTAGCCCATGAATTTAATGACACCCAAGACTTTATTTTCTTGGGACGGGGGATTAATTTCCCCATTGCCTTAGAAGGGGCCTTAAAACTCAAAGAAATCAGTTATATTCATGCGGAAGGCTATCCAGCCGGAGAAATGAAACACGGACCAATCGCGCTTTTAGATGCAAAAGTTCCCGTAGTAGCGATTGCTATGCCGGGGATAGTTTATGAGAAAGTTCTCTCCAATGCACAGGAAGCAAAGGCAAGGGATGCGCGGTTATTGGGAGTAGTTGCCGACAGCGATACGGAAGCACCAAAAGTCTTTAATGATTTGTTGTATGTGCCGGAAATTGAGGAATTATTATCGCCAATTCTAACAGTAATTCCCCTACAATTGCTCTCCTATCATATCGCAGCCCGTCGCGGTTTAGACGTGGATCAGCCGCGCAATTTAGCCAAAAGTGTCACGGTGGAGTAATGTTCCTTAGGTTGAAAGTGTAGTTCACAAGTATATCTAAATTGGAGCAAGAGGACTCCCTTTACACCGCAAAGCGGTTGATGGCGAGATTGTCATCCCTTCGGTAAAATCGAGGGTCTTACCCTGACATTTATGGTAGAATCAAGGGGCCGACTGACATCTGAGAAGCGATAGCAACCATGACGGGTGTGGACTTACAGCAATTATTACTAGAAAAATGGGGTCGTTCCTACGATATCCAGCTGCGACGCATCAAAGATAAGGTTCATGTCCAGGTAATGTGGAAATATCTCG